>DATCAO010000738.1:0-2071 GCA_036512575.1 Puia sp. | reverse complement strand
TAAATCCTATTCAAATCCGGATTTGAATAGGTGTGTGCATCCCAATTATCGTTCTTGCAGCCATAATATTCTCCATGAAACGATTTCTTTTTTCTTGGATCCTGTTGACTAACCTCTCTCTTTTTGCTCAAGACAAAAAGTCAGCTGATCTTACCGGATTATACCAGGTGGATTTTTATCACTCCCGCAAATTCAAAATAGCCTGGGAGAATGAACAACTTAGTTTTGAAATCGTCGGGCAGGGAAAAACGGTGTTGACTCCGCTGGCAGGCAATTCCTATGCTGTGAAAGGCCTCCCGAATTCGACCATAGAATTCATTCTCGATGCTAATGACAAAGCGGTAAAACTTATATTTAACCACCAGCCATTTCACGGTCTCTGGCTCAGGACACCAGACCCAGCCCATTCTGCCGATACCGCTGCTAATAGCCTTCAGCTTTATTCGGGTAAATATGCCATAAAGGGAAATCGCTATCAGACCCAGAATATCCGGGCTGCAGCTGATCATCTGGTGATACAGGTTCCGGGTGAGTCAGCCACCGATTTTTACCCCACCGCAAAAAATCACTTTGTTTTTAAATATGAGGGCTATACCAATGAATATGAATTCCTGCCAGGTAAAAAAGGAATTCCGAAGGGATTCAATTCCACTGAATCGGGTCACATCTCCTGTTCCAGGATACCGGATACCGCAGCAGGCGAAAGAAAATACAAACACAACCTCGCGGAAAGGAAGGGCTTCACCATGGCAGACACTTTGCTGGGCACCCTTTCTCCATTTCGTAGTTGTTACGATGTGCTGTTTTACAATCTGGATGTCACCATTGATCCGGAAACGAAATCAATACAGGGATCAAATGGAATTCGATTCAGGGCCGTGCAGGATTTTTCAGAATTTCAAGTGGACCTTTTTGCCAATATGAAAATCGAAAAAATTCTATTTAAGGGAAGCCTCCTGCCTTTCACCCGAAAATACGATGCGGTATTTATCCGGTTTCCGGAAACCGTGAAAAAGGGGAACCAGGATGAAATTCAAATCTTTTTTTCAGGTGAGCCGCAGCAACCGGATATGTCTACGCTATCGGGCGGATTTTTCTGGCTCCAGGACAAAAACGGAAAACCATGGATTGAGGTCGTAAGCCAGGGAGCAGGAGCCAGCCTCTGGTGGCCATGCAAAGATCATTTGTCAGACAAGCCCGACAGCATGCACATTACAGTTACGATCCCATCGGGTATAATGGCGATAGCAAATGGACAGTTTATGGGTAAAACCGAATTGCCGAATAAGCAAACCCGTTTTCAATGGGCCGTTCATTATCCGATGAATACCTACAGCGCCGTTTTGTATATCGGTGACTATGCGCATATTTCAGATGTTTATGATGAGAATGGTATAAAATTTCCCCTGAATTATTATTACCTGTCTTATAATGGGGAAGTCGCAAAGAAAATAATTGAGTATGTAAAGCCGATGCTTAAGCTGTATCAAAAAGATTTTGGTCCCTATCCTTTTCCCCGTGATGGGTATGCTTTGGTTGAATCACCATATGGTATGGAACATCAGAGCGCGGTAAGTATCGGATCCTATACTAATCCGGTTGATCAAAAAGTTTTAGATCTTAAAGAATTGCAAGTAACCTTGTGGCACGAATCAGCGCATGAGTGGTGGGGCAATGCGGTAACCTGTAGTGACTATGCGGATTTCTGGATTCATGAAACCTTTGCCAGTTATGCAGAGGTTTTGTGTAAAACTGAATTCTTTGGAAAAAAAGCCGGAGAGAAATATTTACTGGATGAGCATGTCGATAACAAAGAACCCATCATCGGTTTTTATGGTGTGAATGATTTCCATATGGGGGATATGTATACCAAGGGAACCCGCATGATTGCAACCTTACGCTGTGTGATGAATAACGACTCCCTGTTTTTTAATATGCTGCGCGGATTGCAAAAACATTTTGCCTACCAGTCAGTCAATACCAACGACGTCATACAGTTCATTAATGGAATTACAGGATCGGACTACAGTTATTTATTTGACCAGTACCTAAAATATCCGAATATACCCAC
>DATCAO010000737.1:0-3496 GCA_036512575.1 Puia sp. | reverse complement strand
AAAAACAAAGGGTTAGTATGTATTGATCATCTAAAAGATTTTTAAATATTAAGAGCCGGATGTTGACCTGATAGGGGTTTCATCCGGTTCTTGTTTTGGGATAGTCCACAGATCGTCCACTGCGTTGTGGACCATCTGTGGACCATCTCAGAATAAGACATTAACAATTAGCGATATGGGTAAGTATATTCCTCATTCTTATTCCGGCAGAGCGGATAACGTCGTGTATGTTCACACGGCCAGGGGAACCTACATGCGCAGCCGTCCCCGCAAATACAAACGCACACCCGCAACCCAAAAAGCTGCGACCGTTTTTGGCCAGGCAGCCTCCATCGGTGCCATCCTCCGTTCGAGCCTGCTTCCCGGCCTGTCACTGGATTCTTATAAAGGATTCCAAAACCGGCTGACCGTGGCGATCGCTTCCTGGTTGCGTTCTCATCTGCCGGGAGAGGAGATCAAACCGGCCGGTCAGATCCCGTCTCTTCTCGAAGTGGAGTACAATGAAAAAGGCAGAACGATTGACTCACTCTGGAGAATCAACCGCATCGTCCGGCTCGCGGAACCCGGCGTTCTGGAAATGGTTATCCCTGCCTTTAACCCCGTCAGGGATCTTTCGGTTGCACCCGGCACGGCAAATGTATCTTTCGCAGTTTCCGCGGCATCCGTCACGCTCGGGGCCCGTGAAAATGGCCACGCAGATTTTGAATTTTCATTTGAATATGCCGACCAGCAAATGGATGAACGTCTTATCCGTTTAGAATTTCCCACGCCTTCGGCATCTTTACTGGTTACCGCCGCTTGCCTGAAATGCAGGGCCCCACGCTACGGAAATTTGCGGCAGATTAATCCCGCGGTTTACGGACCGGCAGCCATCATCAATGCCATGTATTTATAAAACTGGCTATCTTAGACCGGATTTTTACATTATAATATGACCATATGAAGCAATTCCTGCTGATCACCTGCGCATTTTTTTTCGTCATGGAATCGACGGTTCTTGCCCAAAAAAGCTGGACAAATTTATTCGACGGCAAAACATTAGAAGGCTGGAAACAAATGGCCGGCAAAGCCGAGTACAGCGTGTATCAGGGCATGATTGTGGGCGTGTCGGTACCGACTTCACCCAACAGTTTTTTATGTACTGAAAAGGAATACAGCGATTTTGCGCTGGAGATGGAAGTGCTGGTAGAAGATACCACCATCAATTCCGGTATTCAGTTTCGCAGTCATTTTGATCAACACGCCAATGGTGGTGTAGGTAAAGTATTTGGTTACCAGTATGAGATTGATCCTTCATTACGCAATTGGACGGGCGGTATTTATGACGAGGGACGCCGGGAATGGCTTTACCCGCTGACGCTGAACCCCAAAGCGATGGCGCCTTTCAAAGCTAAAGTGTTCAACAAAGTACATATTGAATGTGTGGGCAACGAAACGCGTACCTGGATCAACGGGGTGCCGGCGGCTTACCTGGTGGATATGCTCGATTACCAGGGTTTTATTGGTCTGCAGGTACATGCCGTGTCCAAACCGGAGATGGCTGGCCAGCATGTTTTTTTTAAGGGAATCAAAATCAAAGCCATCGACAAATTCACGATGGACTTTCCCAAAGGGATCTATGTGGTGAATACCATTCCCAACCAGCTCACCGATTACGAATTAAAATACGGATGGAAACTTTTATTCAACGGAGAAAATTCCAGGGGCTGGCGGGGTGCTTACAAAGATAGTTTTCCGGCTAAAGGATGGCAGATCCAGGACGGACTCATTACTGTTTTGTCTTCCGAAGGTCATGAAGCCGCCAATGGCGGAGACATTGTGACGCTGGATCAGTACAAAGCCTTTGATCTCTCGTTCGACTTCAAAATGACGCCCGGCGCCAACAGTGGTGTAAAATATTTTGTGACCCTTACGGAAAAAAATGAAGGCTCAGCGATCGGGCTGGAATACCAGGTGCTGGACGACAAGCTTCATCCGGATGCCAAGTTGGGCAGGGACGGGGACCGTACGCTAGCTTCCCTCTATGATCTCATCGCTTCCGTGAAACCTGAGCGGTTCATCCGACCCATTGGACAATGGAACACGGGCCGGATCATTGTTTATCCCAACAATCACGTGGAACATTACCTGAATGGAATCAAAGTGCTGGAATATGAACGCGGCTCACCCGCATTTCGGTCACTCGTCGCCGTGAGTAAGTATAAAATATGGCCGAATTTTGGTGAAGCACCGGAGGGTTATATCCTGCTCCAGGATCATGGCAATGAAGTCAGCTACCGGAGTATCAAAATTCAGGTCCTTCAATAATCAGAAAAATACAGACGATGAAAAGGCGGTCCTTTATAAAAACTGGCACACTGGCTGCGGCCGGCATCCATATCCTGAATTTTCCGGTATTTGGCAAAGGGGCGCCTTCGAATAAAGTGGTCCTGGCCGTGATGGGACTGAACAGCCGCGGTTCTTATCTCGCCAAATGTTACTCGCAACTCCCGAATGTCGAAATCGCCTATATCTGCGATGTGGAAGACGGAGCCATTCAGCATGGCTTTGATGCGCTGAAAGAAGCACCGCGAAAACCCATACTGGTAAAAGATATCCGCGAACTGGTGCAAAAAAAAGATTTTGATGCCCTGGTGATTGCGGCCCCGGATCACTGGCATACCCCCGCCGCCATTCTCGGTGTGACCCACGGCAAAAATGTGTACGTGGAGAAACCCTGTGGTCACAATCCGGCTGAAGGGGAAATGCTCGCCCTGGCCATGGTCAGGTATAAAAAGCTGATCCAGATGGGTAACCAGCGAAGGTCTTTTCCGACCCTGATCCAGGCCGTGAAAGAAGTGCGGGAAGGGATCATTGGTGATCCTTACCTGGGTAAGGCCTGGTACACCAACGACAGGAAATCCATTGGAGCGGGTAAAGAGGTTCCGGTTCCGGTAACACTGAATTATGAACTCTGGCAGGGTCCGGCTCCGCGCAGACCTTATAAAGACAACCTCATCCACTACAACTGGCATTGGTTCTGGCACTGGGGCACGGGCGAAGCCTGTAATAATGGGACCCATGAAGTGGATTGCTGCCGGTGGTTCCTGGGCGTGGATTATCCTACAAAAGCAGGATCCGCCGGTGGGCGTTATGCATTCCAGGACGACTGGCAGACACCGGATACGCAGATCGCCAGTTTTGAATTCGGGTCAAAAAAAGCCATTACCTGGGAGGGCAGGAGTTGTAATAAATTCCCAGTGGAAGGATCGGGCCGGGGATTTATCATTTACGGCGACAAAGGAACCCTGGTGAACCTGGGCGGTGGCGATTATAAAATATATGATTACGGAGACAAACTGATCAAGGAAGTTAAGGGCGAAGCGGGTGCAGACCCGGCCAACCCCGTGAGTGCTACCGGGAACCTGGATTTTTATCATTTCGAAAATTTCATCAGTAGCATCCGAGGGGAAGCAACATTGAATTCACCCGTCAATGAAGCACAAAAGAGTGTATT
>DATCAO010000736.1:0-3030 GCA_036512575.1 Puia sp. | reverse complement strand
GCCATAAAAGCTGTTCGTGAAAAATATCCTGATTTTTTATTCATGGCTGAAGTGTATTGGAACCTGGAATGGACCTTGCAACAACAGGGTTTTGATTATACCTATGACAAATGCCTGTACGACCGTTTGCGTGAGGGCAATACGGATTCGGTACGTGAACATTTTCATGCGGAACCGGACTACCAGGTTAAGCTGGCGCGATTCCTGGAAAACCATGATGAGCCGCGGGCTGCGGCCACATTTGACATCGACAGGCACAAAGCTGCTGCAGTGATTACTTTTTTGTGTCCCGGTTTACGGTTTTTCCACCAGGGAGAATTTGAAGGAAGAAAAATACATATCTCACCGCATCTGAAACGTGCGCCACAGGAGCCGGTGGATGCTGACCTCCAAACTTTTTACTTCGATCTGCTTGATGTGATCAGGAAACCCGTTTTTCGAAACGCCCAATGGCGCCTGCTCGAATGCCCGGCTGCCTGGGATGGAAATGATAGTTGTAATTCCTTTCTGGCATTTGGCTGGGAAGGAACAAATGGTGAACGGAGTTTGGTAATAGTGAATTATGCGCCGCATGCCAGTCAATGTTGGGTCCACCTGCCCTTTTCAGAAGTCGCAGATCAAGCGGTGCGGTTCAGGGATCTGATGAGCCCTGCATTGTACGACCGGGATGGCAGCGAAGTTTTGTCGAAAGGTATTTATTTAGACATGCCAGCCTGGGGTTATCATATTTTTGAAGTAACAGAACCGGCAAAAAAATTGACTGAGGAAAAAAGCATCATAGTGGCTCCAAAACATGATTTGATAACTTTGTGAGTTCAAATTGACATTCGGGCTTGCGGAAATACTGCTTCAGCTATGGCTGATCATCAAAGGGGTGAACAACCAGCGATGGCTGGAACAGGCAGGGGCCACGGGAAACCTTTAAACTTATGTGAAAGGGAATTTTGGATGCATAAAAATCTTTCGTTCTATTGTCTTCTCCATATTTACCGAACCCCTATATGAAAAAAATCATCCTTGCTTTTCTAATCACCTGCATCTGCAGCATAACCAGCGCACAGGTTCGGTTTGGTATAAAAGCCGGATATAATTTATCTACGCTCATCTACTCAGGAACTACCTCGCTGGATGGCGAAAAATCCATGTCAGGATTTAATGCAGGTATTTTTGCCTCCATTCCTTTTTCCAAAACCTTTTCGCTGGTAGCAGAATCTGTATATTCTTCACAGGGTGCCGGTTTCCAAAATGCGTACGGGTCCGGAAATTTTACTTATGATTATATCAATATACCAGTGTTGCTGAGGTATAGGCTTTCCATGGGTATTTTTTTTGAGACCGGGCTACAGGCAGGCATTCTGCTCAGTGCAAATGAAAAGAGCAATGGGAATACCACCAACATCATGTACAGAACCTATTCGCAGGACTTTGCGTGGCCCATGGGTTTGGGATATCAAATACCTAATCAACATGTTGGCGTTGACCTGAGGTATAACCTGGGGCTCACCAATATTTCAAAATCCGGATCTGATGTAAATGTCAAAAATTCTGTTTTCCAGTTTGGAGTTTTTTATACTTTTTAATTTATCCAGTAGTCAATTTTAAAAACCAGGCTTCTGCCGATATGGGTAAAACCATCAGTCTGGTAGTTATCTGTGTACACCACATATATGTCAGACAAGGGTCTGAAACGCCACTGAAACCTACTGTTCACATTGAAGTTTTTGAGCTGTGTGTTGTATTGTAAAAATGTTGTCCAGAATATCGCATTGGAGAATGCAATTTCCAGCGTAGGTCCCAATAAAAATGGGCGGATATTGATGTTATTCAGCGTAATGTTATTATAAGTAAAATCAACAGAAAAATTACCCCAGGGTTGGTTGCGATACTTCAGACTTCCGATATAGGTTGTTCTTTTACCATTGTAATACCCTCCATGTTCAATGGTGATACCCCAGGAAAACGGACGAAGGAAATTGGACAGATATTTTACCTGCAGAAAACCAAAAGCATATCCTCCTTTTTGCAGACTACCCGTTTCCTCAAAGAGGACAGTCGGAAACGGGAGGTTTACCGAATTCTGCGTCCAGGAAACGAAGGCCTCGCGACGGTTGGCAAATAAGAAATCCAAACCGGCTATTCCATTGAACTCTACAAACCTGTTGCTTGTTGAATAATAATGATTCGTTCTGATGCTGAAATCAATGGAATTCACTGTTTTTTTTATCTTGGGGTACAAAGTATAATCAAATGATCCGCTATAGGCATTGTAACCGATCCTCACCGTGGTGTCGTGCTCCGCATCATAGTTAAAGAGGCGCGGTGTGAATCCCAGGCCGGCATCAAAATTTGTATTGATCTGCGACCAGCCTGCGGATATATTTAGGTTTTTATCCGTATACCCGATATTGGCGAGACCGAAACCTGAGGATCCGTAAAGACCGGGATTGAAGGACTGATAATAGCCGAGCCGGCCGTTGAATTTTGAATTGCCGGACAAAAAATCAAACTCGGTGCCTGCAACCCGGTTGTAGTCTCCACTACTATTTTTTTGTTCCGATCCTGAAGACTGGCGGTTGGTCAAAATGCCCCTGATGTTGGAATATTTAAGGACTTTCTGATCAAATGCCGCAACTGTATAGTTTTGCGATGGCAGTCCATATTTCTGCGCCGTCTGAATATTCATCAATCCGATCCGTAAAGCCGGATTCAAGTTGCCCGTGAGCCGTAAACCGGCAATTATCGGAATGACTCTTCCATCATCGGTAAGCCCGATACGTCTCGACACGAAGGGGCTGGCGGTATTTTCCAATCCGATATTTGAAAAGAGATCGCTGTTTTCAAGAAAAAATGTTCTTCGCTCCGGCAATAATATATTAAACCGGTCCAGATTAATCATTTCCCTGTCCACATCCACCTGTGAAAAATCCGGGTTAAGGGTAACATCCAGGTTTAAAGATGTATTGATGGCGATTTTTGCATCAAGCCCTGCATCCAGCGTGGAAGAATACACTTTACCCTGCTCACCAGTAT
>DATCAO010000735.1:0-10589 GCA_036512575.1 Puia sp. | reverse complement strand
GCCTACTCCGTTATTCCCGTATATCCCCATAATCGGCTGGTCAAAGGAAAAGCTTTCAAGCAGGTAGTTTTTGTACTGGGTAACCGTGATGTTTCTAAGTGATTGCATGGATCGGATCCGATAAGCGGAGCTGTAATTTAGTTATTAGCCGTGATCTGCATGATCTGTTCTGTACCTGATATCCTTTCTTCTATAAAGTGTTGATTTATTTCGAAAAGTCAGTCATTCATGGTTGGCGGTCCGTTTGAACCAGCCGTCCGGTTGCAGGTTTTCCCGGATTTATACTACCGGGAAAATAAGGTAGAGGTTGTAAATATCTTTTGTAGAAAATATTAAGCATTAAGCTGTTGGAAAGGCAAAAAACGGCCTTAAAACGCAGTGTTTGCTGTAAAAAATTGGCGTTTACCCCTTATCTTTGCCCCCCGCCTGCCGATCCGGCAGGCATAAATCAAATATACGCAAGTGGCTACCAAGTTTTCCAAAGAAACCTATTTATACTGGTACGAACTCATGCAATTGATCCGGCAGTTTGAGCAGATGGCTGAAGAAAAGTATAAGATGGATGGAAAAATCCGGGGCTTTTTCCATGCCTACATCGGCCAGGAAGCCATTGCTGCAGGTTGTATGACGGCTACCCGGCCTGATGATCCATTCATCACCGGTTACCGCGATCATGGCCTGGCATTGGCCAAAGGCGTTAGTGCCAACGCCTGTATGGCTGAATTGTACGGGAAAGCAACCGGTGCGGCGAAAGGAAAGGGGGGTAGCATGCACTTTTTCGGAGTGGATGTTAAATTTTTTGGTGGTCATGGAATCGTAGGCGCCCAGATTGGTACCGGCGCAGGTCTGGCATTTGCTGAGAAATATAAGGGCACCGATAACGCCGTACTCACTTTTTTTGGAGATGGCGCAGCCAGGCAGGGCATGTTACATGAAGTGTTTAATCTGGCCATGCTTTGGAAACTGCCGGTTGTTTTTATTTGTGAAAACAACAATTATGCGATGGGAACTTCTGTGGAAAGAACTTCCAATGTTGTCGATATTTACAAATTGGCCGATGCATATGAGATGCCGGGAGATTCCATCGATGGCATGAGCGCTGAAGCCGTGCACGAAGGTGTTTCCCGTGCTATTAAGAGAGCCAGGGAAGGAGGCGGTCCCACTTTGTTAGAGATCAAGACTTATCGTTATAAAGGCCATTCCATTTCTGACCCACAGAAATACAGAACCAAGGAAGAAGTGGAGGAATACAAGCAAAGGGACCCCATCGCCCAGGTAGCCGATACCATTCTTACAAAAAAATATGCCACGCAGGCCGAACTTGATGCCATCAACAAACGGGTTGCGGATACGGTAACCGCTTCTGTAAAATTTGCAGAAGAATCACCTATTCCATCTGATGATGAAGTGTATAAAGACATCTACAACGACAAACAATATCCATTTATTAAAGACTAAAAAACAGTAATCCTGTTACACAATTCCCAGACATGAGCGAAATTAAACATCGTGAGCATTTAGAAAATGAGGTTTCCCCAATCGACAAATGGAAACATTTCCAGGACAACTACGGTCGAAAGACCGCTATTGGTCTATCCCTGGTCCTTACATTGGTTTTGGGTTATTTCGGGTACAAACAATTCATCCTGGATCCAAAAGAAAAGCAGGCCACAGAAGCAATGTTCAGGGCCGAGGATTATTTCCGTGCCGACTCTGTGCGTCTCGCACTGAATGGAGATGCGGTAAATGCCGGATTTGTAAAAATCATTTCCCGGTACAAAGGCACGAAAGCCGCAGACCTGGCAGCATTTTATGCGGGTGCCTGTTATTTGAAACTGGGCGATTTTAACAATGCCGTAAAATATTTAAAAGATTATAAAACTTCCGCCGTTCAGGTGCAGGCAAAGGCTTACGGATTATTAGGCGATGCGTACTCAGAACTGAACAAAAAGGATGAAGCGGTGGAACAATACAAAAAAGCGGGAACCTGGTTTGAACAGGATGAAATCATCTCTCCTGAATATCTTTTTCGTGCAGGGTATTTATATGAAAGCATGGGCAGGAATCAGGATGCCATAGCCATGTACCAGATTATAAAAAGCAAATACCCCGCTTCCCCAAGGGGCTTTGACATCGACCGCTACCTGGCCAGGCTGGGGGTGGTTAAATAAACAGGCATGTCTTCTTCCGGAAAAGTAAAATCTGCAGCACCAGAATTAAAAAAGGCTTCTGTCGTGGTAGTCAGAACGGAATGGAATGCGGTTATCGTGGATGAATTATTTGCAGGATGTAAAAATATTCTGAAAAAAAACAAAATTGCCATCAGGGATCTCCTGGTACCCGGGGCCTTTGAAATTCCTTTCGCTATAAAAAAATATTGGGAAACAGCCGGCAAGCAAAAACCCGATGCCTTTATTGCACTTGGATGTATTATCCAGGGAGATACACCGCATTTTGAATATGTTTGCCGTGCTGTAACGGATGGCATTTCCACGTTAAACCTGCAACTCCCGGTGCCCGTAATTTTTGGAGTATTAACAGTCAATAATCCGGAACAGGCAAAAGAACGGATCGGTGGCATACATGGTCACAAAGGGGAGGAAGCAGCAGAGACTGCACTGAAAATGATTTCTATTTCAAGGTCAATGAAACGATAATTTATATTGAATATCCAGCTTTTCATACCATGTTTTGTTGATCAGCTTTACCCGGAGACAGCTTTCAATATGATCCGGGTATTGGAAAAAGCAGGTTGCACGGTTCGGTACAATGCAGAACAAACCTGTTGCGGACAGCCCGCTTTTAATGCGGGTTTCCGGGATGATGCCAAAGAGGTTTGTATAAAATTCCTGAACGATTTTGCCGGTAGTGAATATATCGTTTCGCCGAGCGCTTCCTGTACTGGGTTTGTTCGTAATTACTACCCCGAATTATTTAAGGATTCTTCATACAAAAAAGAAGTCAAAAACACGGGTAAACGGATTTACGAGTTTTCGGATTTTTTGGTAAATGTCCTGCACGTTGAAAATTTCAATGCCCGCCTGACGGGTAAAGCAACATATCATGATTCCTGCGCAGCCCTGAGGGAATGCAAAATAAAAACTGAACCCCGAAAATTGCTGTCGTTTGTTCAGGGACTTGAACTTGTAGAAATGGATGACGTGGAGACCTGCTGCGGGTTCGGTGGAAGTTTTGCTGTAAAATTTGAATCCATTTCGATCGCCATGGCCGATCAGAAGGTAAATCATGCTTTAAAAACCGGCGCAGAATATCTGATATCCACAGATCTTTCCTGCCTGATGCATCTGGATGGATATATCCGGCACAAAAACCTGCCTCTTAAAACAATGCATATCGCCGATGTCCTGAGTAGTGGCTGGAAATAAAACCACCCGCCATGCCACAAGGGCAGGCAGGTGGTGACCTTAAAACAACCTGTCGCAAAAGTTTAGCCGGAACGGCCATTTTATAATACGGAGCTTCCATTGAAAAAGATGCCTGATAATTGTTAATGGTTAATTGTTAATGGAATGCTTCATGCAATTCTCATTGATGAGCGAATGGCAGCCTACAGTATTAAACTATATCTTTGACGCGTTAACAATTAATCCCGCTTTGCGGGAACAATTAACAATTAAAATGGCCCATTGGCTGATCAAGTCTGAACCCGACGTTTACAGCTGGTCCCAGCTGGTAAAGGATAAACTGACCCGTTGGGATGGAATCCGCAACTACGCCGCCCGCCTCCATCTCAGGGCTATGAAAACGGGAGATGAGGTGTTTTTTTATCACAGCAATAAAGGAACTGAAATCGTAGGAATCGCGGTGGTAAGCAAAGAAGCTTACCCCGATCCGACCAGTGCAGATCCGGCCTGGTTCGCCATCGATGTGAAACCATTTAAGAAATTCGCGAAACCGGTGAGTCTGGAACTGATAAAAAAAGAAAAAAAACTGGCCGGCATGGCTCTTGTCCGGATCAGCCGGCTGTCTGTTCAGCCTGTTTCGGAGGAAGAATGGGAACTCATTATGAAAATGGGAGGCATGTAATCCGCGATATGAACAGTAAAATACGGTACCTTTTTTTCATTCTTGGTTTCACTTACCCAACTATTGCAGGTGCCCAGCCATTGCCACCCAATCCATCCCTGATTAGTCTCAAACATTACGTAACCATCGAAAATCGGAAAACTTACGATACCGGTTTTTCCGATTTGCACTATGTAATCGGGGAAAACCTGAATTACCTGTATCCGCTGTATCAGTTATTGGGTGATGACAAAAAGTTCATGAAGTCATTTTCTACACCGTTTTACTATGATCTGCTCAGCCAGTATGTATCATTTGCCGGTGATTATTCTGCAGCCCTGGTTTACCAGCAGCTTGCTGATACAACGCACCTGACAGACGTTGACTACCGGCAAATTGCAAAAAGTATCCAGCAGCTGAAGAAGATTAAAAATGCGGATGCAAAAAGATTTATCTCCTTCATCGCATCCAATTACAAAGTGATCATGCTGAATGAAGCGTATAATAAACCGTTGCACCGCGCTTTTGCGTATTCGTTGCTGGATGTGCTGTACAATCGGGGATTCAGGTACCTGGCCATGGAAATGCTGAATCCGATGCCAGACCAGGAACTAACGAAACTCACCTATAAAACCGGACATCTGCCAACCGAACCGGTGGCCGGCGAACTGATCCGTCAGGCATTGGAACTGGGATTCAAACTGGTGGCCTACGAAGACCCGCTTGCTGAAAAACACTCACCAACCGAACGGGATTCTATCCAGGCTTCCAATATCGCAAGGATATTGAAACAGGATCCTGATGCTAAAATTTTTGTATACGCGGGATACGGGCATATCGCCGAGAAAAGTACCACCCCGGACTTTATACCCATGGGTATGGCTTTCAAGAGAATGACCGGCCTTGACCCGCTGACCATCGATCAGACTGACATGACAGAAGAAAGCAATTTTTCGTTTGGAAAAGCATTTTATGATGCATATGTTGAGAAATTCCCGCTGACTTCACCATCCATCCCCTTGGACAATGATGAACCTGTTAATGTAACCGGCACAACACTTTATGATCTGACCGTCGTTCATCCGAAAACTACTTATTATTATTCAAGGCCAACCTGGCTTGCACTTTCAAACCGTCGTCATGCGGTTTCTGTCAAAACCACCAATAGAAATATTTTTCTGGTACAGGCTTATTATCAGTTCGAGTCCATTGGCACCAAACCCGGACAGGTGGTTCCTGCAGATCAAACCTATTTCTCTTATGGTAACGGAGTGTATACTTTGTACCTGCGTAGTGGATTATATATCCTGATATTCCGGGATTTGCAATATAAAACCCTTTATACCCAACACCTGGAAGTTAACTGATCGTTTCCCGGAAACAGATTCCTTCTTTTTCCAATTCCAACAGTACCGGCTCATAAATCTCCCGGACAATAGGAATGCGAAGACCATAAAGGTTTATTTTGTTTTCCAGAATGAGTTTTGCTGCGATACCCAATGGCAGACCTACAGTTTTCGCCATGGCTGTGTTCTGCGCATTTTCTCCTTTTACAATTAATTGACTTCTCAGGAAAACAGTCTGGTGATTCAATTCATACTCCAATTCATGAAGCATCAGGATCATGTCCCGGTCAGATTCTTTCATCTTCCAGTTCCTCTCCAACAATCCCTGCAGGATTTTTGCTGAGCTTCCTGCATTAACGGGCAAACGTACTTTTTCAAACAGACCAAGCTGTTCATACAAATGTCTGTTTGTCGCATCGACGAAAGGCAATAAGGAACTGCTCCAGTCGGCCACAGTTTTACTATTGGGATCAACCGGTTTTTCATCATTCGTTAATCCGGCTTTCACCAGGTTTTTCCAGCCCCGGCAATAATCCGGGTGACGCAGGGTCGTTCGCACAAAACTATGGGCCGACTCCAGTCCGTACACCGGAATATAAGCCAGAGAATCGCGATTGGGATACCAGGCATAGTTGCCCAGTGCATCGATATTTACCAATCCGGTTTGTTCAAAAAGATTTTGATAGGTTATTTTTTTTATAGCCCCATTTTCTCTGAAAACGGCACCGGATGACCCTGCCTTTACTACGTTGACCGGATTCCAGCTGATCTTATAGTGCCATGGATTGTCGTCGCTTTCAGGTGCCACCAGTCCGCCGGTATGCGAACGGAATACCTGTATTTTCCCGCCCTGGTTATGGATGCGGTTAATAATTTGCATAGCGCTCATGTGATCGATGCCCGGGTCAAGACCCATCTCACACAAAAAAAGAAGTTTCTTTTCTTCCAGGACGGGTGCCAGCTCACGAATTTGATCATCGACGTAGGAGGCAGTAAGTAAAATTTTGTTTTTTAACAAACAATCCCGGGCGACGAGGATGTGCAGAGCTGGAGGCAATAGAGAAATAACGAGGTCTGCGCGCTCAATGATTACATCCCGCTCCCCTGAATTTTCAACATTGACCCGGATGGGATACAGAACAGGAGATTGTACACTCTTTTTTTTCAGTGCTTCAGCGTCCGCATCGCCAACGGTTAAAGTCCATTTCTTTTCAGTGCAGATTCTTGTCAGATAGGCAATCAGGCAGGTGGCCGATTTTCCTGCACCAAAAACCACGATATTATTCATATCCAATGATAGAACATTTCAGGCAAAAGCCGGAGATTCGGGCCGATTTCCCGTACAGAACCGATCGAATATTACTGGTTAAGTCTGATCTCGCCGAGGTTTAAACGCTGGCCTTCCTGAACCTGAATTCTTTTTTCCGTGGGAAGCGAATTGTATTCTTTCAGAGCTATGATCAGTTTCCAGTCGCCCGGCTGAAGCTCCATACCAAAATGGCCGTCATTGGCCATAACTTTAACTGAATCACCACCCCGGACGGCAATTACCGATGATGCCAGACTATCCGGAGAAATCTTTCCGACGACGGAGCCGCTATGTAGAATCCTTTCTGAATGTATACCAATCACCACTACAATGATGAGGCAAAGCTCCAACAATCCTCTTTGCATCTTCAAGCTGATTATAAAATAAAAAATAGAAGTAACGGAAATAAACCAAGAGAATAAAGCTGCTGCGGAATCACACAGGTTGGAATGGACAGTGAATTTCAACTTTTGTGCCAAGGCCTGAAACCGGTATGAATAAAAAATGAAATGTATGTTAACCCTTCATTAATTGGACGAGCCTGGTTCCATCTGGCGTGACAATACGTGCATACGCGTACTGATTTTGACTCCCCTGGGGCTTTTGGGCGCTTTCAGAGTAACCGATTCACCCGGTTCAAGGTCATTAAAAGAGAGAGTTTCTGTTTTAAAAATTTTTTCGTTATTCTGGATATAATCGACACTGACCACCAGGTCGAGCAAAATGGGTGAATTATTGGTCAGGGTTATGGGGAAGCTTGATATTCCGCCGAATACACCAGTACTGTATCTGCCGGCCTGTAAACCAACATAATTTTCGGGATGGGCTTTGATTTGCTGAAAGAGCAAATCCGTTTTTGGAAGACTAGTCTGTTTGAGAGTGTCCTTTAGGGGAATGGATGATGCCAACGCGGGCGGCCCCTGGGCGGAATCCTTTTTCTCAAAGCTGATTTTGCCCGGTTTTTTCTTTTGTCCATTTGCAGATTTACCGGCAGACAAGCTGACCATCCTAGCAGAATCTTTAAAAGCACCGGAATTTGACCCCTGGTCCACCGGCTTACCTGAGGATACTTCCGGTTTTGAAATTTCCCTGTATCCCGCTGGAACGGTGGATTGATCCATAACTTGTTTATGCGTAGGTTTTTCTGCTGTTGAGAAAAATTTTCTACGATCAGAAATGAATAAACCGGTAAGGATTCCCGTGCCAAACAACAGTATTAAGGTACCCGCCCACAAAATCTTTCCTGAAAAACGGGAGTTTCCGGAATTACGTTTTTTATACAAATCTGAAAAATCATACGTGGATTCCTGGATATGAGCAGCGGGCATTTCCAGTTCGAACATGACCCGGTCCTGATGCCTGGGTTTGATTTTCTTATCTGTTGGCAGATTAACATAAATGGAACGGCCAGGTTCAGCCTTATGCCCGATGTTTTCCCTGATCCTGCCAGCGGCAGGCTCTGATCTCTTGATCTGAGCAGATTCCTGGATGGGGGGATTATTTGAATCCGTCTTTTTATAATCCGATTTGCGGGCAAATAGGTCGGTAAGTTGCTCGGGGACAGGGGGCGCAAAGGATTTAAGATCCTGAATTTCCCCCGGGTAACGCCAGGCAGCACTTTTCCCTACAACCCAGATCAGGTCATAAGCTTTTAACGACATTCCCTGAATTTCCTCAATGGTAAATGGACCAGTTTCCTTGTTATTTCGAAGCAATAAATAGCTGCTCATGATTTAGGCGTAAATAGGGGCGGGGTGGCCGTTCTCATACCACCACAAAAGTATTGATTTTATTGTAAATCCCCGGTTCCTGCCTTCAGGAGCCCTAATAATACAAAGGATAGAAATGGAGGCCTTTTATTTTGCTCCATTCCAGGGTGGGGGCCGGAATTTTCGAAAACCTTGTCAGATAAGCGGCAGCATTATAAAAGGAAGACTGCGTCGGTATCCTGAAAAGGTCGGCATCCGGCGCAAAATAGAATTTCCGGTATCGCGGAAAATCCGGGATAGTTTTTCCATTAATAACCGAGGGGTTTGTCCTGGCGCCTATCATGCCCTCCGCTCCATAACCCAGGCTCATATTCAGCCAACTGGGGAATCCGCTGTTTGTGGGCAAAAAGGATGCGATGTTAAATGACAGCCAGTAGGTTTGCCCATTGTAGTCTTTTAACATGCGTGAAAAAAAATTACTTCCGAGTTCAGCTGGATAATACTGGGCATAGGGAGATCCGTGAAAAGACCATTTTAACTCTATCCTTTGCTGGTTCCATCCCTTTTGCTGGGCCGCAAACAAAGCAGCTCCAAAAATATTTGCCAGCATATCTCCTTTGGAGAATCCCCATTTTGAGGAAAACCCATCAAATATCTCAACGATGGACATATATCCGATTGCCGTTAATCCGCCTACAGTAATTGACGTATTGTTACTAACCCCGCACCAACGCATCAGATCATATTGGATAACCCCGATATTGTACGCTGTGGTGGCATGTCCAATTTTGTCCATCTGCAGCCATTCACCATTATCATTGAAAAAATGAAAATGACTTCTTGGATGTTTTCGATACCAAAGAAAATATAAACCGGCGGATATCGCCACTCCGGTCGCGACTTCTGTAATCACCACCGTCTTCAGTCTATCGGGCTGATAAACTGGACTGGGAGGAAGAAAGATGTTCTGTCCAAAACCGGTTAAAGAACTCACCAGCAGGCAAACCGAAATCAGGGCGCGCGACAAAGGGTTTCTCATTCCGTAACCCAAAGAAAAAGATTCAGCCAATCAATTATTTTTATAACGATCCTGAGTGAAAAGGAGGATTTGGTTCCTATAAAAAATCTATATCTTAGGTTCAAATTTAAAGCAAGTTTTATGGATGCGGTGATTCTGTCTAAAGTGAATAACTGGTTAACGGGAAATTACGATCAGGAAACCAAAGACGAAATCATCCGGTTACAGAAAGAAAATCCAGATGAACTGGTTGACTGTTTCTACCAGAATCTGGAATTCGGAACAGGGGGATTACGTGGAATCATGGGAGTGGGTACCAACCGGATCAATAAATACACCATTGGTATGGCTACGCAGGGCTATTCCAATTACCTGTTGCAGTCCTTTCCCAATCTGCAGGTTAAAGTGGCTATCGCGCACGACAGTCGTAATAACAGCCGCTTTTTTGCTGAAACGGCCGCGAAGGTTTTTGCAGCCAACGGAATAAAGGTTTTTCTTTTCCAGTCCCTGCGACCAACACCCGAGCTGAGTTTTACCATTCGTTACCTGGGATGCCAGGGAGGTGTTGTATGTACTGCTTCACACAATCCCAAAGTATATAACGGTTACAAAGCTTATTGGAACGACGGAGGTCAGTTGGTTCCCCCCCACGACCACCGGGTGATACAGGAAGTTGAAAAGATCAGTTCTATCGATGAAGTGAAGTGGTCGGGCGGAGAATCCCATATCACCATGATCGGGAAGGAAATGGATGAAGCGTACATCAGCATGGTAAAAAATCTTTCTGTTTACCCGGAAATTATCGAAAGGCAGCATAATCTCTGTATCGTTTACACGCCGATTCACGGAACAGGAATAAAATTAGTCCCGGAAGTTTTGCAAAGATTTGGATTCAGTAATGTTCATGTCGTGGATGAACAGTCCAAACCGGATGGAAATTTCCCAACAGTTGCCTTTCCAAATCCGGAAGAAAGAGAAACGATGAGCCTGGGTCTTAAAAAAGCAATGGAAATCGATGCGGATATTTTGCTGGGAACGGATCCCGATGCGGACCGGGTCGGTATCGGAATAAAAAACGATAAGGGTGAGTGGTTGCTGATGAACGGCAATCAAACGGCCGTGCTGGCTTTCAATTATTTGATTGAAGCCCGAAAAGAAAAAGGCATCGCCCAATCCAATGA
>DATCAO010000734.1:0-12189 GCA_036512575.1 Puia sp. | reverse complement strand
ATCCCGAAGATAGTCGAACAACTCGCCTTTACCTTTCCTGACCCCTTCTATGCTGCCAAATCCTTCCAAATGTGCCTTGCCACAATTGGTAATTATTCCGTGTGTGGGCCTTGTGTACAAGCAATAACCGGCTATTTCGCGAAGGTGATTGGCGCCCATTTCCACTATAGCTATTTCTGCGTCTCTTTTTATTTTTAAGAGTGTAAGAGGAATGCCAATATGGTTGTTGAGGTTTCCTTCTGTGGTATATGTAGTATACTTTTCTCTCAGCACGGCATGAATCAATTCCTTGGTCGTCGTTTTACCATTACTTCCGGTGATGGCAATAAACGGAAAGTTGAACTGGTCGCGATGAAAACCGGCCAGGCCCTGAAGGCATGCCAGCACATCGTCTGCCCTGATGATTTGCCCGGAGTGACCGGTACTGGAAATTTCTTCATCTACGATAGCATAAGCAGCACCTTTTTCCAGGGCCTGCAACGCGTATTGGTTACCATTAAAATGTTCACCCTTTAATGCGAAAAAAAGATCACCCTTTTGAAGTTGTCGGGAATCGGTACAAATAGACGGATGCTTTAAATAAAGCTGATACAAATGGTCTATAGAAAGCGGAGTATTGGAATCTGTCAAAGTACCCGGGGTTTTTTTCAATGATATAGTTGACTTGAATTCGGACATCTTATAGTCCTTGATGCAAATCTAATAAACATAAAAGCCATCCGGCGACAGGCGGGATGGCTTTTATAATATTGTAATCTAGGAATTTATTGTTTGCGTGCGTTCTGTTTTCTGGTTTTATAACTGATGCCGGTCTGTCTGCCGTTTCCTGCCGGGCTGCCTACGCGGTCCATGGCACAACGGAATCCAACAGTGGAACTGGCCTGATCTTCTTCCATAAAGCGGCGTGTTCCGGGTCCGAGCCAGTAAGCGCGGTCATTCCAGCTTCCGCCTTTAATTACCCGTGACTTATCGCTGATCAGGGTGGTTTTTCCGTAACCGTAACTGATACCGGCAATCAGTGAGTCACCATCGAGGTAGTTGATTACATCACCTTTCTGGTAGTTCCTTCTGGTTTCGCTTTCTTTATCCGTTACTGCGCGGTATTTAATCCTGCCCAGGCTGTCTCTTTCCGGTTTGCCTTCCTTACCCAGATCCATGGTTTCAAATTTGTTACCACGGAAAGGAGCTACTCCGTCAACGTCCTGTGAAGAAAGCGGACGAAAAACATCTTCTACCCACTCGCTCACATTACCCGACATATTGTATATACCGAAACCATTTGGATAAAACGATGTTACATCAGCTGTGTACACGGCATTATCATTTAAACCACCGGCAACACCCATATTATCCCCGGCTCCTCTCTTGAAATTGGCGAGGAAGGTTCCCTGCCAGGTTCCGCGGCGTGAATCACGTAATCCGTTTACATTCTGACTCCAGGAATAAACCTGTTTGTTGGCTATCAGTTCTTCCCCTCTCTGGCTGTCTTTATGACTTGGAGCAGGATTCTGGGCGAGGTATCCAAGAGCTGCATATTCCCACTCCGCTTCAGTCGGAAGGCGGTAAGAAGGCAGCAGGATACCATCTTCAAAAGTAACCTGGGTACGCGGGGTACCATTGGGATTTTTCAGTGTATTGTTTTTTGATTTGGCGGCAGGACCAGGTGTGGCCTGATATTCGCCAACGAGATAAGATTTGGTATTAAAATTCTCCTGGCCAAGACCCTGTATATTTTTCAGGGAGTTCTTGTTGATGAATCCGCGATCAACCAGCGCTTTTTCATTCACGCGGTCTGTTCTCCAGATACAAAAATCATGGGCCTGTTTCCAGCTCACCCCAACAACCGGGTAGTAGTTATAAGACGGATGGCGGAAATAATATTCAACCAGCGGTTCATTATAGGCCAGTTCACTTCTCCAGACCAGGGTATCCGGCAGTGCGGCGTTGCGTACGGCCTGGTATTCATCACCTTCAAACACGTTGTTTATCCAGTACAGGTATTCCCGGTAGTGCACATTGGCAACCTCGGTTCTGTCGATATAAAATGAGTTTACAGTCACGCGGCGCGGAATGTTGTTCCATTCGCTCATGACGTCTTCTTCGGTGGCACCCATGGTAAAAGTACCCCCCTGAACAAACACCAGCCCGGGGCCGGTACGTTGTTCTTTTTCCTTGGATACCTGGTATCCCCCCATATTCTTATCATTATAGTTCCAGCCGGTTACAGCGGAGGATTCGCTCTTTTTCCCAAACAGGCCGCCGTTTTTACACGAGGACATGGCTGCAGCACAGGAAGCAAGGATAACGAGATTTTTGAGATTCATAGAAAACGCATTTAACCGTGATAAGTTAAGTATAGAAACGTGGTTTTAAAACAATTATTGTAAAAGTGACGGTCCCTGAATCTATAATACGCAGGGAGGGCGAAATTAGTTTGTTTGTTGGAAAAAATCCCGTTTTAGGAATGTTAAAGCGTGCGGAAAGGTTGGCCGCCTTTTTGCTTAGCTTTGGGGTTTCCGGGAAACCTGTAACTTGCGCAATATTCTGGTTATGTTTCCGTTGGTTAAACCGGAAGAACATGTCTGGTCATCTAATGACTGCTCCGGCAGGCATTTAATGACTTCCGTTATTGGAACTCACTAAAAACCACTTAATTAGCTATTGACAATTTTTACCCTCTAAAAGTTGAAATGAAACCGGTGACCGTTTGTTGCGGTCAGTCTCATTTTGCGGTCAGTTCCTTTTAAAGCTAAATTAAATTACATGAAAAGACTGTTTTTCCGACTAACTGCTTTACTGTGCGGCCTGCTTTCTGTTTATTTCGTAAGTGCCCAGTCAAGCACGCAACCCCTCAACGTGACCACTACTGCGGTCCCTTTTTTGAGGATATCGCCTGATGCACGGGCTGGAGGATTGGGTGAAGAAGGGATTGCCACTTCCCCGGATGCCAACTCTGCTTTTTATAATCTTTCCAAAACTCCGTTTTCTGAATATAAAACAGGAATTGGTGTTACCTATACTCCCTGGCTTAAAGACCTGGGACTAAATGATGTGTATTTACTGGCGGCCACAGGCTATCATAAACTTAACGATAACGAGGCCCTTTCTGCATCCCTCCGTTATTTCAGTCTGGGGAGCATTCAATTTTCAGACATGCAGGGACAAAGCTGGGGTGAGGGAAGACCTTTTGAATACGCTTTCGATTTGGGCTATTCACGAAAACTATCTGACAAATTCGCCATTGGTCTGACCATGCGTTATATCTATTCGAACCTTACTCTTGGAGCTGTTCCTACTAATGGCGGAAGTATATCCGCATACAAGCCAGGAACATCGGTTGCAGCTGATCTGTCTCTTACCTATAAGAATGTTGCAGCAAATCAGGAAGGATGGACCCTGGGTTTTGTTTTATCGAATCTGGGTACCAAGATCGGATATACTAATGATGCAACGATAAAGGAATTTATTCCTGCAAATATGGGTATTGGCGGAAATTATACCAAGGTATTTGACGAGCAGAACAAAATAAGTTTTGGTTTGGATCTGAATAAACTTCTGGTACCCGCTTATCCCGTTGCAACAAATGGTGCTGACACCGTCGATCAGGCGGCAATAGACGCTTATTACAGCCAGAGTGTGGTGAGCAGCTGGTTCAAATCGTTCAGTGGCCAGTTTAACACCATCAATGCATCTATTGGTGCAGAATATACCTACAACGATCAGTTTGCATTTCGCCTGGGTTATTTTTATGAAAGTAAAGAACAGGGCGACCGGCAGTATTTTACCATGGGTGTGGGCTTAAAATACAATATGATCGGTCTGAATTTCTCTTACCTGATTCCTTCCGGATCAGGAATTACGAGAAATCCGTTGTCTAATACGATCCGCTTCGGATTGGTATTTGATCTTGACGGACCAGCTGTTGGTACTTCAGCAAGCGGATCAGATCAATAAATAATTTGAAAAATTGAAAGATTGAAAAATTGGAATACATTTTCAGTTTTTCAATCTTTTACATTTTCAATTTTCTCTCTATGTCGTACCGGATCGGTATTGGAACGGATTTCCATCAGCTTGTAACAGGCAGGACACTCTGGATCGGAGGTGTGGAGATTCCGCACAACAAAGGTGCACTGGGTCACAGTGATGCCGATGTATTGCTGCATGCCATCTGCGATGCACTGCTGGGTGCGCTTAGCCTGGGAGATATTGGCACGCACTTCCCTGATACTGATAAGAACCTGGAAGGGATTGACAGTAAGATCCTCTTGGAAAAAACATACAGACTGGTGCAGGAAAGACAATTCCGCGTGGTAAACCTGGATACCATGGTCTGCCTGGAGAAGCCTAAAATCATGGCATTTGCTCCGGGAATGCAGACGATCATTTCGCAGATCCTGAAAATCGCTCCGAGCGACATTTCTATTAAAGCAACAACTACAGAAAAACTTGGCTTTATCGGCAGGGAGGAAGGCATTATGGCTCAGGCGGTGGTATTGTTGACGAAACCGGATTAAGTTACCTTTGCGGCCATGTCCATTCCCGTTAAGATCATAAATCAATCGATTTACCCTTTGCCCGCTTATGCAACTTCCGGTGCAGCCGGAATGGACCTGAAGGCAAATATCGCCGAACCGTTCTGCTTAAAGCCCATGGAGCGAGAACTAGTTCCGACGGGCATTTTCATCGAACTCCCTGGCGGGTATGAAGCCCAGATCAGACCACGCAGCGGACTGGCCCTCAAACAGGGCATTACCTGCCTGAATTCACCTGGCACGGTGGATGCAGACTACAGGGGGGAACTGAAGGTGATCCTGATCAATCTTTCCGGAACGGATCAAATGATTCATCCGGGCGATCGTATTGCCCAAATGGTGGTGAACAGGATTGAAAAAGTAGAATGGCAGCCCGTTTCTGAATTGAATCAGACGGTGCGAAATGAAGGAGGATTCGGTCATACCGGGAAATTATGAAACATATACAGGAGTTTGATATGTGATGAATTCATACTCCTGAAAAAAACAGCACAGCATTTTGAATATGAAAAGTACAAGCGGGAGTTTTCTGAAATGGAGCTTTGTATTATTGGGGATTGTTTTCATTGGAATTGGAGAAAGTTCCTGCCGCTCTGCAAAAAAAATTACCACAGCGATAAGTAAAAAAGACACGCTGCTGGTAAAAACCGATACTACCCTTGTAACGGCAGAAGACCTGCACGAGGATTCTTTGAAAACCATCAGACAACTGTACAAACATATACAGGCCAGCAGGATCGACTGCCAGACTTTTTCGGCTAAAATGAAAGTGCACTATGAGGGTAGTGACGGGAAAGACTATGAATTCAATGCATTTGTCCGGTTGCAGAAAGATAAAATGATCTGGATTTCGATCAACGCACTGCTGGGTATCGAGGCATTCAGAGCCATCATCACGCCAGACAGTGTAAAAGTGCTTAACAAACTCGACAAGGTGTACCAGTTAAGATCAGTTACTTACCTGCAGGAGATGAGCCATATGCCATTTGATTTTAAAACCCTGCAGGCCATCCTGCTTGGAAATCCGATTTATCTGGATAGCAACATTCTTTACTATCGAAAAGACGCTCAGGGAATATCGCTGCTTAGCGTAGGGCACGCCTACAGAAATTACCTTACACTGAATAACGACCTGAGTATAAAACACAGTATTCTGGATGATGTGGATCCAATGCAGGCCCGCTCATTTGATATCAGCTACGGTCAATATGAAAAAGCGGATACGGTCTATTTTTCGGCCTACCGTAAAATAGTTGCATCTGAAAAAGGAAGACTGGACGTGGAAATGAGTTTCAACAAATATTCTTTTAACGAGACTTTAAATTTTCCGTTCTCGATTCCGAAAAATTATAAACGCAAATAAAGCGTTATACAGTAACTTCATCGCGAACCCATCAACGCATATGCGCAAACTGGTATTCCTGTCTATTTTAATCCTTTTTTCGGTTATGAGCGGCCTGTCCCAGTCGCCAAACCAGAGCCGCACTGATCTTGAAAAAGAGCGTGCTTCGATCCAGAAAGAAATCGAAGACGTAAAACGGTCACTCGACATCACTCATAAAAACCGCAAGCAGACCCTCGGACAATTAGCGCTTTTGCAAAAAAGATTACGTTTGCGCCAGGCAGCTATAGCCAATATCAACCAACAGCTGAATTTTATTCAGCAGGATATGAATAATTCCTGGCAGGAAATTATCAAACTCAAAAATGAACGCGATACCCTGCGTAAACAATACGCGGAGAGTGTGGTGTATGCGTATGAGAACCGCACCAATTACGATTACCTGAATTTTATTTTTGCGGCTGGTAATTTTAATGATGCGGTAAAACGGGTTGAGTACCTGAAATCTTATCGGGCATATCGGGAACAACGGGCTGAAAATATCCTGCAAACCCAAACTCTTTTACAAAACAAGATAGACGGTCTGAAAATAAAACGCATCGAAAAAGATGAGGCTTTGCAAAAGCAAAATAAGGAAAGGCAGGTGCTCGAAGTGGAGAAAAAGGAAAAAGACCAGGTCGTGGAGCAGCTGCAGAGCCACGAAAAAGAGCTAAAAAAGGAAATGAATGCCAAACAGCGACAGGATCAGAAACTGTCCAATGCCATTGCAGCCGCCATACGGAGGGCAAGGGAAGAAGCCATTCGGGAAGCGAAGAAGAAAGCCAGCGTGAATGCAACAGCTAATGCAGCCGGTACAACTCCGGAGAAATCGGAAATCGCAAAAAATAAAACCGGTCCTTCAGGTACAGGCACCATGCCATCTAATGTTAGCCCTGCGGTAAAACCGCCTGCGCCTACCGTATTTGACACCCGCGCTGATCTGGCCTTGTCAGATAATTTTGAAAAAGACAAAGGACATCTTCCCTGGCCAATAGCTTCCGGAACGATTGCCATGCGATTTGGTCCTCATGAATATATCAAAGGGATTGTGCACAATAACCAGGGGATTACCATTGAGGCTGCCCCGAACGCTTCGATAACTGCGGTGTTTGATGGCCAGGTCCAAAATGTATTTAATGTCGGGGATGTAACAGCGGTTATGATCCGCCATGGAAAATATTTTACAACGTACTGCAATCTGTCTACCGTAGCCGTGTCGAAAGGAGAAATGGTGAAGACCGGTCAGTTAATCGGCAAACTGGCTGAAATTGGCCAGCTTGAATTTGTGCTTTCTGATGAAAAGGATCGTCTTTTCGATCCGGAAAAATGGCTCAGAAGATAGACATCAGATTTTTTCAGAGGTAAACCGTTTAGCCGCCTGGGGTTTTAAGAGAAACCGGTCATATAGTTTCTCGTAGATCGGAACGATATGATGTATATCGAATTTTTTTGCCTGCTCAGCGGCGTTTGTTTTAAATCTCTTTAAAGTTTCGTCATTTTCGAGGATGGCTATGGCGTTCCGGCTCATGGAATCTACATCACCTACTGCACTCATAAAGCCTGTTTTCCCCTGGATATTTATTTCAGGCAAACCACCGGCATCTGAAGAGATCAGCGGCACACCCGCTGCCATCGCTTCAAGGGCAGCCAGCCCGAAACTTTCATATTCTGAAGGAAGAATAAACAGATCCGAAACGGCAAGAATCTCCTCGATCTGCTCCTGTTTTCCGATGAAGCGTATGTCATCACAGATGCCCATTTCCCGACTCAGGTTTTCCGCATCATGCCGGTCAGGGCCATCACCCACGAACAGTAATTTCGCCGGAAGTTTGTTCTTAATTTCCTTAAAAATCTTCACCACATCCATAACCCGCTTGATCTTGCGGAAGTTAGACGCATGTACGACGATGCGCTCGTTGTTTGGCGCGATTACTTTCCTGAAGGGATCAATCGCTTTCTTACTGAACCGGTTCAAATCGACAAAATTCGGAATCACTTCGATTTCTTTCTTGATATCGAATATATCGTAGGTTTCGTCCCTCAGATTTTCCGAAACAGCGGTAATCGCATCACTTTCATTAATGGAAAAAGCAACTACGGGTGCCAGGGTTTTGTCCCTGCCGACAAGGGTGATATCTGTTCCGTGCAAGGTTGTAATAACCGGTATTGTAATCCCCTGGGTAGCTACGATCTTTTTCGCCATGTAAGCTGCTGAAGCATGCGGAATGGCATAGTGCACGTGCAACAGGTCCAGCTGATGGTTGATGATAACGTCTACCATCGTGCTGGACAAAGCAGTTTCATATGGCGGATAGTCGAAGAGCGGATAAGAAGTAACACGCACTTCATGATAAAAAATATTGGCATTGTATTCGGTTAGCCTCACGGGTTGCTGGTAAGTAATGAAATGCACCTGGTGTCCTTTGTCGGCAAGCGCTTTTCCCAGTTCCGTCGCCAGCACGCCGCTTCCGCCAAATGTTGGATAACAAACGATTCCTATCCGCATGTACTGTTTTTTAATGAACGAAGTTAATCAGATTTTAGGGAGCTTCATAAGATCTGAGCAATACTTATCTTAGCGGAAAATAACAGATATGCGTTGGTTTTTGTTTGGTTCTTTGTTTTTTATATTTACCGGTTCCGCATATGCTCAATCTGATTCTGTTACCCTGAGAAAAATTGCTGATGAAATCTTCAGACACAGCAACGCTTATAGCAATCTGACTCAGTTAACAAAACATATTGGGCCGCGACTTTCAGGAAGCCCTCAAACCTACGCAGCCGAAAAATGGGGACTGGATGTTTTGAAACAAGCCGGTGCTGAGAAGGTTTATTTGCAAAAGGCAGTGATACCGCACTGGGTTCGTGACGGGAAAGATGAAGCAGCCCTGGTAACCGGAAAGAACAGACAATCCCTGGCAGTTATTGCATTGGGAAATTCTGTTTCTACTCCGGTGAAAGGTATTACAGCACCCATGATACTGATCCGTGATTTTGATGAGCTGGAAAAAAGAAAGGCTGAGATCAAGGGAAAGATTGTTTTTTATAACCATCCTTTCAATGTTGATTTTGTCTGGGTTTTTAATGCTTATGCTGAAGCCGTTCCCTACAGGGTTTTCGGAGCAAGCCGGGCTGCGAAGTATGGTGCACTTGGCGTTGTGGTCAGGTCTATGAGCAGTTCAACAGATAATTTTCCGCATACCGGCGCCATGATATATAATGACAGTTTCCCGAAAATACCAGCATTGGCAATCGGTTTGCAGGACGCAGATAAACTGGCAGCAGCTGCGGCTTCTCAAAAAGATTTACGACTTTTTATTTCTACCCGGGCCCATGCCCTGCCCGACACAACAGGTTACAACGTGATCGGAGAATGGGCAGGATCTGAATTTCCGGATCAGTATATTACAGTTGGCGGCCATCTCGATTCCTGGGATCCTGCAGAAGGTGCAAGCGATGATGGAACAGGTTGCGTGCAGTCAGTGGAAGTATTGCGTACGTTGAAGGCAACAGGCTACAAACCCCGTCATACCCTCCGGGTCGTTTTATTTACTGACGAAGAAAACGGCGGACGGGGTGCAAAGGCATATGCATCTGAAGCCAGGAGGGCTGGGGAAAAACATATCTTTGCTCTGGAGAGTGATGGCGGTGGATTCACACCCCGTGGATTTAGCTTTCGCGGTTCATCAAACGAGTTGGCAGTTATACAAACATTCCTTCCCCTGTTAAAACCATATGGGGTTTATGAATTTACTGCATCGGGTGCAGGTGCAGATGTGGAGACTTTGCATGACTCAACGGGCGTCCTGGCAGCTGAACTGATACCAGATTCACAGCGTTATTTCGATTACCACCATGCGGGTAACGATGTTCTTGAAAAAGTAAATAAAAGGGAACTTGAACTGGGTGCGATTAATATGGCAGCCCTGATATTTCTGATTGATAAACACGGACTATAAAACAGCCGGTATGAAAAAATTCTTCACCATTTTTCTGCTTGTGATTCTGATTCTGGGTATTGCGTGGTCTGCCTGGCATTTTTATTGGGTGTTCGGGGAAGGGGTTAAAGCCGGCCAGCTGAACAACTTCGTTAAAAAGGGATATGTGTTTAAGACCTATGAAGGAAAGTTGATTCAGGCTGGATTCCAGGGAGGTCAGCCAGGTTCCGTTCAATCCAATGAATTCCGTTTTTCTGTGGCCAGTGAATCGGTTGCTGCAAAGCTTATGGCAAACAGCGGTAAGGATTTTGAACTACACTACAAGGAATATATGGGTGCACTGCCCTGGCGCGGAACTTCCGTTTTTATAGTGGATAGCGTCATCTCCATGCGCGACACGAAAGGCCTGCCAACACCCTATACACCGTAAAACTTTGAAGAAAAAAGGTCTGGAAAACGGATGTGGGTTACAAATCTCAAGGCCCGTTTTCAGGTCTGAAGGATAAAAATCGCCGGTTGTTTGTTGATTTCCGGAATGGCTTTACGCCAGGATTCAATGGTTTTGGTCTGAATGGATTCTTTCTTGCCGGTCAGGTTAACGGCAATGCACAACCGCGTTGTGCCGGTGCAGGTATTCATCAGGCTTTCCAGTAGCGTATGATTCCGGTATGGAGTTTCGATAAAGATTTGTGCTGAGCCTTCCCTGCGGGACAATTGCTCCAGTTCTTTAATGCGACGACTGCGTTCAGCTGCATCAACAGGCAGATAACCATTAAACTGGAAGTGTTGTCCGTTCATGCCGCTGGCCATCAGGGCGAGCAGGATAGAACTCGGCCCGACCAGGGGTCTGATCAGGGCCCCGGCCTCCTGGGCTGCGGCTACCAGTATTTGTCCGGGATCCGCAATACCCGGACATCCGGCTTCACTCAGGATGGCAATTTGTTTGCCCTGTTTTATTTGCTGAAGAAATTCCCTCATTACGGTTTCTTCTGCCTTATGGATCGTAAACCACAGATATCGGTCGATATCCATCTCTTTCCAGAGTTTTTTCAAATAACGTCTGGCGCTGCGTTCATTCTCTACAAAAAAAACTTCTGCCTCCCTGACAGCCGCCAGCAGATAGGCGGGCATGGCGTCCATTCCGTCTTCATCGAGAAAACAGGGAATTAAATAAACTGTTGCAGTCCGGCTCATGTATCAATATTCTGATGGTAGATGCTGATGGTTGCCGCAACCAGTGCATAGGAAGGCGCAAGCACCCAGCCGACAAATGGTACAAAGTGCATAAGATAAAAAACCAGTCCGTTGCCAACGGCCAGCCCGCGGCGCTGGGTGATGAAACGGATACTGTCCGCGGGGGATAATTTGTGTCGTTCACAACTGTAATCCAACATGGAGAAACCGTAGTAATAACATTCTACAAGTCCTGAGATTACCGGGGCAATAGATCCAACCAGGGGTATCAGGGATAATAATAGGATGAAAATGGTGTATACGGTTTGCCAGAAACAATTCCGGAATGCCAGGCGAATCCCCCGCCCGATGTCGTGGATGAAGACGGAGGTATTAAAAGCAAACTCCCTTCCTTCAATGATCGACTCCGTTTTTTCACTGAGGTAAGAAAAAACCGGGCTTCCCAATATGAGGAACAGATACTTAAACAGGGAGAAGTAAAAGAACATCATGATCAGCCGCACCATAATGCCCACCATGATCAGAACAAAACTCCAGGCTGCGCTGTGCTGGTGGTGCAGCCACCGGTCCACGCCGGTCAGCTGGCTGAGATTGGAAACTGCCGAATCCGCGGAGATCCAGAAAAAATATAATCCGATGGTAAACAGGATCATATAAACCAGACCGGGAATCAGAATCCACTTCCACAAACGGTGTTTTCCAATGAATATATGGGCCTTTCTATAGGCCTGGATGGCAATTACAATTTCTTTTAGCAAACCAGTTTTTTACGGCGTTCAATATAACACTAATTTAGATTTCAAGTGTCTATATGTCCCGTGAGCCCCAAAAGCTTGACTCCGGTTTTTATGACCGGAAAGATGTTGTAAAGATTGCACGTGAACTGCTGGGAAAAATTCTGGTCACGCGGAGGGACGGTATTCGTTGTTCCGGTCGTATTGTGGAAACGGAAGCCTATGCCGGCGTAAACGACAGGGCTTCCCATGCTTTTGGGGGCAGACGGACAACCCGGTCTGAGCATCTCTACGGACCACCGGCAACCGCATACGTTTATATTTGTTATGGCACGCACCCCCTTTTTAATGTCATTACCAATAAAAAGGACGTCCCGCATGGTGTGCTGATCCGTGCACTGGAACCC
>DATCAO010000733.1:0-2213 GCA_036512575.1 Puia sp. | reverse complement strand
CCCCTGCTCATCAAGGGAACCATATTTGAAGGTGGAGAAAAAATGACAGTCTGGGTGAGCGATGATGCAAACCATATTCCCGTTCGCGTCGAAAGCCCTATCAGTGTGGGCAGTGTAAAAGTAGATATGATGGAATTCAGGAACAGCCGCACGCCACTAAGTTCGCTGATTAGCCGCCGTTAGTTTTCTTAAATCTACATAAACCCTGCTGACATGAAAAAGATACTAAAAGTGTTGGGCATCCTTATGCTCTCCATACTCCTCATTCTTTTATTAATCATTGCTTATATAAAAATCATATTGCCAGATGTAGGTCCGGCGCCGCAGATGCAGGTAGAACCTACAACAGCCAGGCTGGCAAGAGGTTCTTATCTGGCAAACAGCGTGATGGCCTGTATGGACTGCCATAGTAAAAGGAATCCCGCATTTTTCTCCCTGCCGATGGATGAAATGACCCGCGGCGAGGGCGGTCAACGTTTTGATCAGAGTATGGGATTTCCCGGCATTTTTTATTCGGCTAATATTACGCCTTTTGGAATCGGAAACTGGACGGACGGTGACATATACCGGGCTATAACTACGGGGGTCAGGAAAAATGGAAAACCCATCTTCCCTGTTATGCCCTACCATGCTTATGGTCATGCCAATCCTGAAGATGTCAGATCCCTGATCGTATACCTGCGTTCCCTGTCTTCAAAGAAAAATATCGTTCCGGTGTCTTCAGCTGATTTTCCGATGAGTATTCTGTTAAATACTGTTCCCAAAAAAGCCGATCCGATGACCTTACCGCAGGCCGGAGACACCCTGGCTTACGGGTATTACCTGTTTACTATTGCTTCCTGTTATGATTGCCATACCCCGTTTGACAACGGAAAATTTGATGATACCTATGCACTGGCCGGAGGCAGGACTTTTCCGGTTCCGGGAGGTAAGGTAACCTCCGCAAACTTAACTACGGATAGAGAAACTGGTCTTGGCAGCTGGACCCGGGAGATGTTCGTGAGTCGGTTTTCTTTTTACAGGGACAGTGCCAATGCGCACCGGGTAGTAAACCAGGGGGAATTGCAGACGATCATGCCCTGGACAATGTATGGGACAATGACTGATGCTGACCTTTCCAGTATTTATACTTATATGCAAACAATTAAACCCATCAAACACCTGGTTATAAAATTTCATCCGGGGCATTAAGCCTTGTTGTCATTCAGGTATCAAGCCGAGAACCATGTCTGGAATGGGAATGGATATATTGACCAGCCGGATGATTTTGCAGTTACAGTAACCCCCTAGCTGCGGAGTCCAGGGAATATGATTCTTATTTTATGCTTTCGACTGCTTTTTCCATTTGCATACTGCGCGAACCTTTCACAAGGAAAGCGGTATTTTGAAACGACCGGGACGACACCCACTTTCCGGCTTCAGCAGCCGTGGAGAATGTCAGGTACGGATGTTTGATATTTAAAAAATCACCCCCGACGAGAATAACTTCTTTCCAGCCTGTAGATTCGATTTGTCGGATGATTTGTTCATGTTCTGCAGGACCTGAAGATCCCAATTCAGCCATAGCACCCAACAACAGGATTCTATCTTTCGCGGGATAATGGCTAAAATTCTCAATTGCCAGTTTCATACTGGATGGATTCGCATTGTAAGCATCCATGATGATTGTATTCGTGCCGGCCCGGATCAACTGTGAACGGTTATTGGAAGGCGAATAATTTTCAATGCCCTTTTTAATAGCTGCCGGATCAACATGAAAATAATTGCCGACTGCAATTGCGGCTAAAACATTAGGGAGGTTATAGTCACCTGTTAATTGTGTTTGTATGGAATCCATTTGTATACCGGTTGTTACTCGAACGCGCAGGTGCGGCATAGCTGTCACTTCCTGTCCGGTTAACTGAGCTCCGTCAGATCCATAGGTGACGATCTCCCTGATGTTTTTACTCATTTCCCTGAGATAATCGTAGTCCCACATCACGAATGCCGTACCGTTGTGGTCCCGCAGATAGTCTAACAACTCGCCTTTACCTTTCCTGACGCCCTCCATGCTGCCAAATCCTTCCAAATGTGCCTTGCCGCAATTGGTAATTATTCCGTGTGTGGGCTTTGTATACACGCAATAACCGGCAATCTCGCGAAGGTGATTGGCACCCATTTCCACTATCGCTATTTCTGCGTCTCTTTTTATTTTTAATAATGTAAGAGGAATG
>DATCAO010000732.1:0-2247 GCA_036512575.1 Puia sp. | reverse complement strand
TATACAAAGATCTGCCGTTCAACTCTGATTTTAAAAACCTCTCTTTTATCGCTCCCTGGGATTTGTACCTGGCTTTAAACCCGGGAATAAAATCAGGAAACCCCTGGTATAACAACAACTACCTGACTTATGTACAGATTGAGGACCGGGGAAATTTCAAGTTGATATCTGACAAAATCAGGGATATTGAGAAAAACAATCGCCCGAAATCGGAGGTGGATCCTTACAAGACTGTCTTTTTTTTACAGCCCATGGCTAAATGGCATTTGTATTCCGAATTTAAAAATGGAGTGAATACCGGCGGACGTATCGAATGGGTCTGGCTGTTTGGTGCAGTTGGTCTTTTCATTTTATTGCTTGCCTGCATCAATTTCATAAATTTAAGCACCGCAAATTCACAGAGAAGGGCAAAGGAAATCGGAATCAGAAAAACGATCGGCTCACTCAGATATCAATTGTTCATTCAGTTTTTAACCGAATCAGTGCTGATTGTTGTTCTCTCTTCCATCTTATCATTTATTATCGTCCTGGCTGTTTTGCCATTCTTCAATGAGCTGACAGATAAGAATCTAATTATCATCTGGGATTCTCCGTTATTCTGGATCATCTGTTTGTTGACTGTCTTGGTAACAGGCGGACTTGCCGGGCTGTATCCAGCTCTTTATTTGTCATCTTTTCAACCGGTGAAAGTGCTGAAGGGTGAATTCAGGTTTGGACGATTGGCCATTTTTCAGCGCAAGACATTACTGATCTTTCAATATGGTGTTTCTGTCGTATTAATCGTCGGTACGATTGTCATTTACCAGCAAATTGGATTTGCAAAAAACCGGGCTGTCGGTTACCAGTTCAAACATTTGATCACATTTCCCATATCACCGGAAATCAACTCCCATTTCAATGCTTTCAGGGATGAATTGAGAAAATCCGGGGCTGTGATTGAAATGGCAAAGTCAGCAAACCCAACCATAGATTATTATATTTCGGATGGCCGGATAAAGTGGACTGGTAAGGACCCAAATCTTGCTTACAGTTTTCCCATCAGTAACGTGACGACTGAATTCGGAAAAACCATCGGATGGCAGATCAGGGAAGGTCGCGATTTTTCCAGTACTATTATTTCGGACTCATCCGCCTTTATTCTGAATGATGCTGCCGTGAAGTTTATGGGATTAAAGGATCCGATTGGCAAGACGATTGACTGGAACGGTAAATCATTTCATATTATCGGCGTAATCAAAGATATTATTTTCGAATCACCCTATGGACCTGTCCAGCCCTATATTTATCAAATGACCGGCGATCAAAATTATTTCGTCACCGCCAACTTAAACGCTCAGAATGGAATTTCACATGCACTCGAACTGTTCAAAAAAGCCTTTGAAAAGTATAGTCCGGCACTTCCATTCGATTTCCAATTCGTTGACCGGGAATATTCTAAAAAGTTCGGGGAGGAGGACCGCCTTGGAAAACTGGCAAGTTTTTTCTCTATCCTGGCTATTTCTATTTCCTGCTTAGGTATTTTCGGATTAGCGACACTGATGGCCAGTCAGCGTATTAAAGAGATTGGAATTAGAAAAGTGCTGGGATCTTCTATATTTAATATCTGGCAACTGTTGTCGGGAGATTTTATTAAACTGGCATTCATTTCACTATTCGTTGCTTCACCTGTTGCTTATTACTTTATTCACAGGTGGCTACAGGCATATCCTTACCATATTGAAATCTCCTGGTTAGTTTTTGCAATAACAGGATTGGGCCTGATGTGTATCACTTTGTTAACTGTGAGCTTTCAGATAATAAAAGCTGCACACAAAAACCCAATTCATATATTAAGAACAGAATGAATCAATGACGCAATGAACGAATGAATCTAAATAATTTAATCAACGACCGGCGGAAATGTCGGCGAATCATATCGTTAGTACCTACGAAAGGTCCTGGTAAATATTGCCAACCCTTCCGGGATTTTCACCATGGAATCCATTTCATCGACTGTTATGGAAAGATTTTTCCAAAACCTACAGCGGACCTGAGCAGCTTCTTTTTTAATGATTCCGGATTGAATACATAGTTGAGGTAGCCTGCATAATCAAATCCGGCAACCTGTTCAAAGTAGAAATTTTGGAGTTTGAGACCGGACAGGTTCTGGTTTTTAAGCAGGATGCTTTTTTGCTGTTGCAAAAAACTCAGGGCATGCTGAACCGTGATGTCCGGTGATGAGAATACGCTGATACTGATTTTACCGGC
>DATCAO010000731.1:0-8825 GCA_036512575.1 Puia sp. | reverse complement strand
TTTGCGGGATTCAGCGTCTCGGCTCTTTCAAAAAGTTCCCGGCTTTGACTGGCCATCCAACTTTTCAGCGCCGGATTTTCCTGACCCCGCAGGTTGTTCAAAAATAATTGGGCTGCAAAAGTGAGACTTTTTTCACTATTTTCCAACTTTGCGGCTTCACCAGTATAATAAGCGTAGGCAAGAAACCCGTTTTGAACGGAATCTTTCCAGAAAACCGCCAGTTGGTGGTCAGCTTCAATCTGCTGATTTTTAACGTCTCCGCGAACTACTGCATTTTCAAGCCTGTTTACATGAGCCAGAAGGGCAGGGCTCATTTTTGACTTACCGGCATCGAGAATCGTCTTGATATCAATTGATTGGGCTGAGGCGCCGCTTGTTACAGGGGGAGAAGTTTTTTTAAGCGGAGGTACTGTACTGCCAAAAAAATAAAAACAGACAAGAATGATAAATCCTATTCCGGCGACGATGACTTGCTGTTTCTTCACATCAGACTTTTATCCGGCAAAATTACACCTCTTCATCAGGGTTTGGCTGATTATCCTGAACGGATTGTAATTTTTTAACTTCAGCAACAAATTCTTTTGCAGGTTTGAATGATGGGATAAAATGTTCAGGTATGTGTACGGCAATATTTTTTTTAATATTACGTCCGATCTTGGCGGCTCTCTTTTTTGTAATAAAGCTTCCAAAACCCCGTATATAAATATTCTCCCCTTTTGCCAGGGTGTCTTTAACTTCTTTAAATATAGTTTCCAGTGTAACCAGGACGTCTACCTTAGGTATACCTGTTTTATCCGATATTTGATTAACGAGGTCTGCCTTTCTCATGGCGAAATTGTTTTATAAGTTTCTGATTTTAAATATATAACAAAATAATTAATCCACAACTTTTTGTATAAAATTCAAGTGTGGCAATTTTCAGGGTGATTTCTAATCCCTTGCATGTCAACTGATTATATAGTACTGATTATCAATAATGTACGTAATTCCCGAGTTGGTATTATTTTGAGAAAACATGAATATTGATTTTACAAAAAACTTACTCCTTTGGAATCGGGAGCAGAATTTTCGGTCCATGCCCTGGAAAAATGAAACGGATGCCTATCGGATCTGGCTAAGTGAAGTTATTCTTCAACAGACCAGGGTGGAACAGGGGATCGCCTATTACAACAAATTCATCATCAGTTTTCCAACGATTACTGCATTAGCAGAAGCGTCAGACAAGGAAATATTTAAATTATGGGAGGGCCTGGGTTATTATACCCGATGCAGAAACCTGATTGCCACAGCAAAAAAAGTTGCAATTGAATATCAGGGTTCCTTTCCAACAGATTATGATGAAATCTTGTCGTTGCCGGGAATCGGTCCATATACGGCCGCCGCGATCGCTTCATTTGCCTTCCAACTTCCTTATGCAGTTGTGGATGGTAATGTGGAACGGGTTCTGGCCAGATATTTTGGAATCAGTACCCCAGTAGGATCGGCCGCGGGTAAAAAGCTCTATAACACCCTTGCGATGGAGTTGCTGGATAAAAAAAATCCCGGGACTTATAACCAGGCCATCATGGATTTTGGAGCCACAATCTGCAAACCCCGAAATCCGGTTTGTATTGGTTGTGTTCAGTCAAAACGCTGTGAGGCATTCCAAAAAAACTGGACGGGCGAACTGCCCCGGAAACAGCTTCATCCGCAAAGGAAAGAACGACGATTTTATTATTTTATCGTAAAAAACGGGAAAAACGGATTTTGGATTCGGGAAAGAACTGAAAATGATATTTGGCAAAATCTCTTTGAATTTGTTTTGTTGGAAACTGGGCAAATAATACCACAGCACGAGGTTCCGGTTATTCCCTTTTTTCTTGAACATTTTGGAAGCAAAGGACTTCAGATAAAATCTGTCAGTCCGATATTTAACCAAAAGCTTACCCACCAGTCTATTACGGGTTGTTTTATTCATCTGGACAGATCCCTGGCGGAATTTCCCGGCTACAAGTCAGTCACCCGAAAGCAGCTGTTGTCCTTTCCGTTTCCTAAGTTGATTGCTGATTATCTCAGGAACCATACCCTTTAAATCGTAATGGTAAAGAATTTGATAAGGTATATAGCAGAAAAAGACCCGGCGGCCGATTTTGCCAGCCGGTGAGGAGATTTATCAACAACTTAACCAGTATTATTATGAGGGGTGTTAACAGAGTCATGTTGATCGGGAATCTGGGTAAAGACCCGGATGTTCAGTATCTGGAAGGCAATATCGGAGTGGCTAAATTTTCCCTGGCCACCACAGAGACATTTAAAGATCGAACCGGTAAACTGATTTCACAAACGGAATGGCATACTGTAGTGTTGTGGAGGGGGCTGGCAGAACTGGCTCAAAAGTACCTGCACAAAGGGAGCCTGATATATATAGAGGGAAGGCTGCGAACCCGCAGTTGGGAAGATAAGGAGGGGAATAAAAAATTTGCCACTGAGGTGGTCGGCGATAACCTGATCATGCTGGATAAGAAAATCGACAGCGGCCATAATGTGATTCCTCACCAGGAAGGCATGGAAGGACTGAACGGAACTGATTCAGCTGCTATAACTGAACCTTCTTCGGATTTGCCTTTTTAGAAGCAGAATAGTCAAGTTTTATTAAATTTACAATCCTGCAAGCAAAGGCAGCCTGCTTTTCCCGTACGGATAAAGGATTTTTAACGAAACCAGACTATTTTGGATCACCCTTTTAACATGTCAACAGCCCAGGGGCATTCCGGTCTTTTTTTATTTATCAATGTGCAGGCAACAACCGTCCTGGTTATCCTGATTCTGTTTTTCCTGGTGATGTCATTTATTGTGTCCGGTGCCCGTATCGCTTTTTTTTCCCTGAGCGACAAGGAAATAAATATTCTAAAAACCAAACAGGACAGTTCATGGAGAAGAATTGTCAACTTGCTGGAACAACCGAAAGCCCTGCTGGCTTCGCTGCTGATCGCCAATATTCTATTTAATATCGGCATAATAATTCTTTCAAATTTCCTGATCAACGAAGTCATCTCCTTTAAACCCGACTATTGGTTTTTCGAATTCCTCATGAAAGTAGTTATGGTCAGCTTTGTGCTGATACTGTTTGGGGAAGTGATGCCAAAGGTTTGGGCCAGTCAGAATACCCTGCAGTTCGCATTCTATACTTCCGGTGTTACAGAAATTATACATCTTCTTTTCAGGAGGCTGGGCATCCTGCTCGCCGGTCAGTCTGAAAAACTGGAGAGGCTTTTTGGAAGCCAGCGCTCTGCAGCAAACAGCCTGGAAGAGTTGGATCATGCCATCGACAACGACACAACCGAGGAAGAAAAAAATATTCTTAAGGGAATTATCAAATTTGGTCACATTACAGTGAAACAAATTATGAAAACCAGATTGGACGTGAGCGGAATCGAGGATCATCTTCATTTTGGTCAATTGAAGCAAAAAATAGAAGAGCTCCATTATTCCCGCTTACCCGTTTACAAAAAAAGCCTGGACGAAATCTCAGGCATGATTCATACCAAAGACCTGATGCCCTACCTCAATGAACCGGATGGTTTTGACTGGCACAGCCTCCTTCGCCCTCCCCATTTTGTTCATGAACAGAAATTGATTAAGGATCTGCTCCAGGAATTTCAGTCCGACCGAATTCACTTTGCTGTTGTAGTGGACGAATTCGGCGGCACCAGCGGTATCGTAACCCTGGAAGATATTATGGAAGAAGTGATCGGCGACATTAAAGATGAATTTGATGAAGATGAAGGATCGGCCGCTAAACAGGATGACGGGTCCTATATTTTTGAAGGCAGGACCATGATTAATGACGTATGTAAAGCACTAAATCTCCCCGTTGATACTTTTGATAATGTTAAAGGGGAATCAGATTCCCTTGCAGGGTTAATTCTTGAATTGGCCGGCGAAATCCCGAAGGTAAATGACCTGATCATATGCGGTGATTTTGAATTCAATATTCTGGAGGCCGACAGTAGCCGGATAAAAAAAGTGAAAGTCCGTATCAAACTATAAAACCACTCATCTTGAACAAGAGTAGACTCATTCCTATTTTTTGTTTTTCATATTTTATTTTGCTCTCTTGTAATACGCCATATTCGCCCAAACCCCGTGGATATTTCAGAATAGACTTTCCGCTTCATGTTTATCAATCCTTCGACCGCCCGGAATTTCCTTATTCATTTGAATATCCTGTATATGGTAATATCATCCGGGATACGGCATTCTTTGGAGACAAGCCCGAAAACCCGTTTTGGATCAATGTGGATTTTCCCCGTTTTCATGCCAGAATGTATATCAGTTATAAGAAGGTTGAGGGGAATTTTGATAAACTTAGGGAAGATGCCTATAAAATGACCTATAAGCATACCTACAAGGCGAGTTCCATTGAAGATTCCCTGATCAGCACGCCACTTGGAGTACATGGAATATTTTTTAATGTCGGCGGCAACGCGGCAACAGCCAAGCAGTTTTTTGTAAGCGATACAACCACTCATTTTCTTCGCGGGGCGTTATACTTCGACACGACGCCCAATGCAGATTCTTTAAATATTGTTAATGATTTTCTTCAGGAAGATATGAACCACCTGATCAATACCCTTCGCTGGAAAAACTGATGCTGAATCCTTTCTGATACACTATCTTAGCCTGAACAAAACAAACCGTTGATTGCAATAGATAATATACTGGTCAGCGATGAAGTGGTTTCTGAACAATTTGTTTGCGACCTGAACAAATGCAAAGGGGGCTGCTGCGAAGATGGCGATTCTGGCGCTCCGCTGACCAATGAGGAATTGGAAATTCTCCGGGATTATATAAATGAAATAAGACCGTATTGTACGGAGGAAGGATTAAAAGTACTTGAGAACGAAGGCCTTTACCGTTATGATGCGGAATTTGGATGGGTAACTCCCACAATTGGGGGCCGCATGTGCGCATATGGATTCCGTGACAAACAGGGAGTTATTAAATGCGGCATAGAACAAGCCTGGATGGATAAAAAGATCCCCTGGAAAAAACCCATGAGTTGCCATTTGTTTCCAGTGAAAATTACGCGCAGTAAAAGGCAGAATCAGGAATATGTAAATTACGAGCCCCGGCAGGATCTCTGCAAAGCAGCCTGCAAATTGGGAAGACAATTAAAGGTTCCCGTATATGTTTTCCTGAAAGATGCACTCATCAGAAAATACGGCCCGGAATTTTATACAACGCTCGAAGCAGCGGCCCTTCACATCAAAAAAGAAAAAGTCTGAAGGCATTTATGAAAATTCTATCTGTTGTATTATGCCTGCTTGGTTTTTTTTTCAGTCAGTCATCATTCGCACAGGATACAACCATAATCAATAAGCCTGATCCTGCAGTTCAAATGCAGGATACTTCAATCTTTATGGAGCCTGCATTTGTTGTCAGGAATCGATATGCTGCAAGGGATTCCATTATGGCGTACCGGTTCTGGGCTTCAAAAATGCGTGATACGACTATTGAAATCGATCCGGCATTTATTGTACTCAATGAATATCATGAGAGGGATTCGATTGATGCGCTTTACGGAGGATTTGCGTCGAGAAGAGATTCCCTGGTACATGCATTTAATGATTCCCTTTCTGCAATAGGAAATGCATTATTGCATACTGCCGACATGCAGGACACGACCATTGAATTGAACCCTGCATTTATTGTGTCGGAAGTATACGCCGGTAAAGACAGGCTGGACTCGGCAAAAAGCGAAGCCAGGGCGGTTCTGGTCCGGGCAGCTGCGATGCAGGATACCACGGTTAATATGGATCCCTCTTTCCTCATCATAGAGCGATATGCAAATAAAGACAGGTATGATGCATTCAGAGATTCGGTCTGGGCGATGCTGGCGCAGGCGGCTGTTATGCAGGATACAACAATTCTCATGGATCCCCGGTTTATCGTGCGAAAGGAGTATGCGGCGAAAGACAAATTAGCAGCTACACTCGATTCATTGGCCTGGCCGACCATTATGAGAGACACTATAGTCAATCAGGACCCCTCTTTTGTTATTCAGGATTTATATCCCCGCAAGGACTACCGGGACTCGGCCAGGGAATCTCAATTAGCTTTTGCAGATTCCGTTTATTCCGATTCTGTAAACCGGCATTGGGCAGGGTGGAAAAATTATGAAGTTCAGCCCCACTATAACTATTTGCTGAACGCCCAAAAAATATTGAAAGGGCGCACCAAATCAAACTTGCAGTATAATATTGCCGATTTTTATTTATACCTCAATGGAGATCCGGTGAAACCGGACAAATCAGAAGATATTTTTTTTGCAGCCGCGTGTCTTGCTTTCAAATATGACGATACACTTCTGCTGAACAGCGGCCTTGGATTAAAGATGGGTATCGGTGTAGGAATTAAAATCATTCAGGGCAAATTTATCAGTTCCCTGCATGCAAACAGGCACAATGAGGAAATATATAAGGAAAATGAAGATGATTCTGTTTATAAGAAAAATATCGTACTCGATCCGAATACCCAGTCCCTGAAATTGCAATTTGAACCTTCATACCAGTCTGATGAAATCATCACCGGCGAATACCAGGCAGATTATAAAAAGTTTTATCAGAAAAATGAGGGTGGACAGGATGAGGCGCGCCAATATACTGTGCGGATCATTTTCAGATGCCGGGTGACCGGTGGATTGGATACTATTAAATCCCTCAGATAAATTATTAACTTTATCCCATGACCAACAGGGATCAGGCATCATTATTCTTTGATAAAAGCGGTGTTAAAGCGGGCGATCTCGAACACCGTCGGAAAATCAACTATAATATTGGTAAATACAATGCTGTCGTTCCGCAGGGTAAACAGCAATTCGATAATATTCATCTTGCCCGGGAACGTGCAAAAAATATCAAATGGCGGTCTTTGGAGTCGCTGGACCAGCAACTCGAACGGTTTGAACAGGCCTTTACCAAAAGAGGAGGTAAAATCATCTGGGCAGAAGATGGCCCGGGCGCACTCAGGGAAATCATGGCCATCTGCAAAGCCAAATCCTGTAGCCATATTGTTAAGAGCAAGAGTATGGTCACGGAAGAAATTCACCTGAATGCTTTCCTGGAGGAAAACGGAATAGAAATTCTTGAAACAGATTTAGGTGAATATATCCAGCAGTTGGACAATGAGCCACCATATCATATTGTTACCCCGGCCATGCACAAAAGCAAGGAGGATATTGCACGGCTGTTTCATGAAAAATTACAAACGGCACCCGGCTTGTCCCCAACGGAACTTACCCTGATTGCGAGGCAGAAGATGCGCGGCAAATATCCAAAAGCCTCTATTGGTATTACCGGTGCAAATTTTATTATCGCCGATACAGGTAGTATCGCATTGACTGAAAACGAAGGCAATGGCAGGTTATGTGCTTCTTATCCGGGCACCCATATTGTGATCACTGGGATCGAAAAAGTAATTCCTTCCCTGACCGACCTGGCCCTTTTTTGGCCCCTTTTGGCCACTTTCGGCACCGGTCAGCGGGTTACCAGTTACAATTCCATTATTTCCGGTCCTAAGCAGCCTGGCGAATACGATGGTCCGGACGAAATGTATGTGATACTGCTCGACAACGGGCGCAGCAATATGCTGGCGAATACCAAACTAAGGGAAAGCCTCTATTGTATCCGGTGCGGGGCCTGCCTGAATGCATGTCCTGTATACAAAAATATTGGCGGCCATAGTTACGGAACTACTTACAGTGGACCGATCGGCGCGGTGATAACCCCTCACCTGAAGGACTTGGGCGACTGGAAACACCTGAGTTATGCATCCTCCTTATGTGGAAACTGTACGGAAGTATGTGCGGTGAAAATTAATCTGCACGAAATATTGTTGGAAAACCGGCATGAAGCAGTACAGCAGGGTTCTGCCGGATGGATGGAAAAACTGGCATGGAAAGGATGGAAAAATGCCAGCCTGCACAGAAAATGGATGAATATGGGTAACGCAAAGATAAAAAACTGGTTTATCAATCGGGTATTTCGCGGATGGAACAGACACCGGGCTGACCTCTTTTTCCCTGAAAAAAGTTTTAATCAGCGTTGGGTAGAAAAGCATAAATCCTGAATATGCTTTTTTACAGTGATTTTATTCATCCCCGCCTGAGTTATATGCTGGATCTGATCAGTAATGAGATATTTACTGAACCCTTCATTCTGACCTCAGACAGCAACGCATTCAAAGCATACCCCGGTCCAAAGCTGAACTATTCTACTGAAAGAATATCGGACAATGAATTTTTTATCAGGCCACAGGGAATTCTATTTGAAACCGGTATTCGCGAACAGGAGGTAAAAGTTTTTAATTTAAATAACAGGCCGGTATTTTTTCAGACTGAAGGGGACTATGCATTCGATATTTTTTCAGCTGCTTTTTACCTGATCAGCCGGTACGAAGAATATTTATCTTTTATTCCGGATAGCTTTGGCCGTTTTCCGCATCAGTCTTCGCTGGCATTCAGGGAGAATTTTCTGGACACGCCCCTGATAAATTATTGGCTTGAAGATTTTAAAACTGTGGTTCGCCGCAGATTTCCGGAACTTATTTTCCGCAATAAAGATTTTAAGTTTATTCCCAGCTATGACATAGATATAGCGTATTCCTACAAATACAAAGGTCTGAGACGTAACCTGGGCGGATTTTTGAAATCACTGATCCAGGGTCAGTGGAGTTATCTGCTGGACCGCTGGGACGTATTGTTCAATAAAAAAAGGGATCCCTTTGATTCTTACGAGTGGCTGGATTCACTGCATCTGTATTGCAGAACACGGGCGTATTATTTT
>DATCAO010000730.1:0-2652 GCA_036512575.1 Puia sp. | reverse complement strand
TGGCAGCGATTTACAAATCCATCAAAGCTTTGCCCGAAGGTTACTGGCGCGAAGAGAAACTGAAAGAAACCCGAACGCTCATGCAGGCCTGCAGCGGACTTTACCTGGAAGCTACGGTCCCGGAGGGATATGCCATCAGGAATCAAATCCTGCCCGTAACCCTGCGTGTGGTTAACCGCGCACCGGTTTCGATTACCCTGCGATCTGTGACTATGAACAAACAGGATACGGCCTGGAACCAGGAGTTGCAGCCCGGCGTTAATTACTCGCTGGTAAGGCAGGTTTCTCTTAAGGGTATTCCCATATCCCAGCCCTACTGGCTGGTCGAACCTATGTCGCCTGGTTCCTATAACGTGCAGGATCAAACGCTGATTGGCAGGCCTGAAAATCCTCCTGCTTTGGAAGCCGTTTTTACTCTGAATATTTCAGGAGAAGATCTATCGCTTAGCCAGCCTGTACAGTTCAAATACACGGATCCTGTGAAGGGAGAGATCTTTGAACCATTAACCATTGTTCCCGCGCAGATGGCTTATTGTGCGCCGGATTTATTGGTATTTAACCGGGGCCTGGAAAAAGAGCTGGTCATCCGTAACCAATGGAAAACAACCTTGCATTCGCAGGAAGAAAATGTGTTGATTCATCCGGCAGGTTTGTCTACGGAAAACAAATCTACGGCCGCAGGAAGCTCCATTTCGTTAACGCCGATTCCTGGTTTTGAAACCAGGATGGCTGCTATTACTTCTAACGGTCCCGACTACCTGTTAAAGTCTGATCAGACTAAAGATATGAATTCAGCAACCTGGGCAACCCGGTCTATGCGGGGAGTCACGGATACTTTGTTGCAGTGCCGGACAATATTTTACGAACACATACCGCGGATTGATTATTTCAACCCCGCGAAATCTACTGTCGTATCCGTTAATTTAAAAATCAGGGGCAGCCGGATCGGGTATATTGAAGGCGCGGGTGATAAAGTCGCCGATGTTTTGTCGGCCATGGGATATTCGGTTGTCAAATTAAATGAAGACAATATCAGTCCGGCTTTTTTGGAAAACCTGGATGCCGTGATCACCGGTCTCCGGGCATATGATGTGCACGACTGGTTATCCGGCAAATACGATGTGCTGATGAACTATGTAAAAAACGGAGGCAACCTGATTGTGCAATATAACAGGAACCGGGGAACGGATTCGACCGGAATAGGTCCTTATCCTTTTGTGATTTCCAATAGCCGGGTCACAGAGGAAGATGCTCCTGTTCATTTTCTTTTGGCGGATCACCCCGTGTTGCATTTTCCAAACGAAATTACAAGTAAAGATTTTGCGGGCTGGATACAGGAGCGGGGAATTTATTTTGTCCAGCGCATGGATGCGCATTATCAGGCCGTTCTGTCGATGCACGATTCCGGAGAACCGGATCAGAATGGCAGCCTGATCATTGCGGGTTATGGTAAAGGCAGTTTTACATACACCGGACTTGTTTTTTTCCGGGAATTGCCTGCAGGTGTTCCCGGCGTCTACCGCTTACTCGCCAATATCATCGCTTTGAATCAACATCCCGATAAATAATATATGCTGAAGAGGAGGGAGATCGCTTTTATTGTGGCCATTGTGACCGGAATTGTCGTGGGCAGGCTGATCAAAAAAGTTACTATCGGGATGCTGATTGGTTTAATACTGGGAATCATTGCAGCCATGCTGATGGCCAGTCGCGGGAATTCAAAAAAATAATATGGATTCATCACCGGATGAAAAGCCGCCCTTTTTTAAATCCTGGGTTTCCTGGTACCTGCTGGTTATCGGATTCCTGATTGGGCTGATTGTTTTATTCTACCTGTTCACCAAACATTTTTCATGAGCACCACCGACTGGATCGTTCTCATCGTAACGCTGGTCGGTATCATCCTGTATGGATTATACAAAAGCAAAGAAGAAAAAAATCTCGAGAATTATTTTCTGCTCAACCGAAGTTCATCCTGGTACCTGATCCTTTTCGGAATCATCGGTACGCAGGCCAGTGCAGTCACTTTTCTCACTGCACCCGGCCAGGCCTATACTGACGGGATGCGATTCGTGCAATACTATTTCGGCTTGCCCCTGGCCATGGTGGTGCTTTGCGTAACATTCGTGCCTGTCTTTCATAAACTGAAACTCTTCACTTCCTATGAGTTCCTGGAGAAAAGATTCGACGGTAAAACCCGGGCCTTTACTTCGATGATGTTTTTATTTCAACGCGGGATATCGACCGGCCTGAGCATTTCTGCTCCATCGATTATTCTTTCCTCCCTGCTGGGTTGGAATATTTTGTGGACCAACATACTGATGGGCGGTCTATTGATCATTTACACGTTTACCGGCGGAGCCAAAGCGGTCGCTTACACACAGCAAATACAAATCATTATCGTTTTCGCAGGAATGCTGATCGTCGGGTATATGGTTGTACACCTGTTGCCGGGCAAAATGGGTTTGTCTGATGCGTTACACATCGGCGGTAAGGCCGGGAAATTGAATGTGATCACTTCCGGAAGAAATGACAACGGCTTTCAGTGGGATGACCGGTATAATATATGGAGTGGGGTTTTTGGTGGATTTTTTTTAGCCCTCGCTTATTTTGGTACTGATCAGAGCCAGGTGGGTCGTTATCTTTCGGCGC
>DATCAO010000729.1:0-2847 GCA_036512575.1 Puia sp. | reverse complement strand
TCATTTCACTGGTTCGTGAAATAGTAAAAGACATGGAAGATATGGAAGGAGACGCCAGGTACGGCTGCCGCACCATGCCGGTGGTGTGGGGCCTCAATGCTTCGAAATTCTTTTGCTTTTGCTGGCTGACCCTGCTTGTTGCGGCCCTGATATTTATCCAGTTTTATATTCTTCAATTCCGTTGGTGGTTCACGATAGCCTTTACCTGCTTCGCGGTCATCTATCCGATACTCCGGGTGCTCAAAAAAATGTGAAGGGCAACAGAACCGGCACAATTTCATGAGCTCAGCCTGATGATCAAATCCATTATGATGATGGGTATTCTTTCCATGATTTTCTTAAAATACTATACTTCATGGATCGGATAATTCTTGCCTCAGCATCTCCCAGGAGAAAGCAATTGCTGGAATGGGCGGAAATACCCTTCGATGTTTTACCCAGCGGTTCCGAAGAACTGATTCCCGACGGCATGCCGGTTTCAGAGGTTCCGGTATTCCTGGCCAGTCAGAAGGCGGCTGATGTAAGAAAAAAACTCAATGATCATCAAATCGTTTTGGCAGCAGACACCATCGTAGTACTCGACCAGCAAATATTGGGCAAACCAACCGGCCGCGCAGACGCCATCCGTATGCTGACGCTCTTATCCGGACGAATCCACCAGGTCATTACCGGTGTTTCTCTTTCACGGGGAACAAAAGAAAAACTGTTTTCCGAAACCACCTTTGTCCGTTTTCATCCGATTACCCAGGATGGAATAACACATTATGTGGATCACTATCATCCTTACGATAAAGCCGGTGCCTATGCCATCCAGGAATGGATCGGTGTAACCGGAATACATTCCATCGACGGCGATTTCTACAATGTCATGGGCTTACCCGTTAGTCGTGTGCTGCATGAACTTCGTTCTTTTTAGGCGTAAAGCTTAAGGCGTAAGGCGTAAAGCTCAAGGCCAGATGTCCTGAGATTAATAAATGTTCTATAAATATAAAATTCATTTATCATTTGCTCTAAGCCTTAAGCTTTACGCCTTAAGCCTTACGCTTTAAAAAACGTTTTATTCTTCTCTGAATTAAGTGATTCACTCTTTTCGGCGAATTGCATGATGTATAATTTGGACGGATCGTCCGATCATGACAGAAAAACTATTACAGTTCATTTGGAAAAACCGTTATTTCAACCAGCATGGCCTGTTTTTGTCAACAGGAGAACCGCTGGCTATCGACTATCCCGGTGAAGAAAATACGAGCCAGGGGCCTGATTTTATTCACGCGCGCATTCGGGTCAATGGAAATTGCTGGATCGGTAGTGTGGAATTACACCTGTATTCTTCCGGATGGGAAAAACACAGTCACTCTGACGATGAAAATTACCGCAATGTCATTCTGCATGTGGTATGGAAACAGGATCGTCTGCTTTTGCCCAGGAATATTCCGCAGCTGGAACTTTGCCATCGGATATCCCGGCTGATGCTCGAGACTTATGCAGACTGGATGCAGAAGCCGGTGTTCATACCCTGCGAAAGGTCGGCCTCCAGAACGAATTGCAGGCAATGGGAATCCTGGGCCTCCAGATTGCTGGTGATGCGGTTAAACCGGAAAATGTACGGGATCATCGATTCGCTGACGAAAAACAAATACCACTGGGAGGAACAATTGTGGTGGATGATTGCAGCCAATTTCGGCAACCCGGTTAATACAAATGCATTTGAAGCCATCGCGAGAACCATTCCTTACGCGCTATTAGGCAAACACCGTCAGCAATTCATCCAGCTGGAGGCATTGCTGACGGGCCAGGCCAATCTCCTGGAAAAAGATTTTAAAGATCCTTATCCCGTGATGCTGAAAAAAGAATTTATTTTTCTCAGGAAGAAATACGCATTAAGAAAAGTATTTGAACCTGTATTTTTTCTCAGGATGCGGCCTGAAAACTTTCCGGGCATCCGCCTCTCACAACTCGCTTCCTTATTTTCCTCCGGCACCACATTATTTGCCTGGATACTTTCCTGCACATCACTTCCTGAACTCAGAAAAAAATTAATGGTCACAGCCAATGATTACTGGAATCAGCACTATGTGTTTGAAAAAAAAACCGTTTTCCGGGAAAAAATGCTGGGTAGTGATATGTGTAACAATATTATCATCAACAGCATTATTCCTCTTCTTTATGCATATGGTAAAATGATACCCGATCCGGTTTCACTGAAAAAATCAATCAGCTGGCTCGAGCAAATACCCGCAGAACATAATCACTGTATGCAGGGATGGAAACGGATGGGCATCAGCGTAAAAAAGTCATCAGGTTCACAGGCCCTGATCGAATTGAAAAAACAATTTTGCGACCAGCGAAAATGCCTGGAATGCGATATCGGTAAAGAATTATTAGATCCCGGTTCGACCCGGAACAACCATTAAAGAGAGGGTTCAAGTACCGTCTGCCAGTTATAATTCACCTGTACATCGATATCGGGATGAATGCTGAACATAACCGGGCAGGTATCACCCGCTCTTTGCAGGATGATCTTATTCTTTTCAGATAAATGAAGTCCTTCTGGCAAATGAAATGTTAAAGAAATGGCTGAAATACGCCGGGGATCGGGTTTCATCGTTTTCTGAATCTCTATGCGGGTTCCTTTAAGATCCAGGTTCAGATCTTTGGCTTTCATTCCCATAATGGTCATCATACAGGATCCCAGGGCAGTCGCTACCAGGTCAGAAGGTGAAAAGCGTTCCCCTTTTCCATGATTGTCAACAGGCGGATCGGTTTCTATCCGGGTTCCCGAAGCATTATGCAGAGCAACCGTACGCAGTTCGCCTTCGTAAATAACAGTGGAGGTCATATTTTTTT
>DATCAO010000728.1:0-4804 GCA_036512575.1 Puia sp. | reverse complement strand
GGTGTAAAAGCTGCTGAGTTGAGGGAGGCGCTGGACCTGCAAAGGCAACGCCTCACGGAAGTATATGGAAAGGAACAGGAAATTCAAAAATGGATTCTCGCAGATCAGCACGACTTTGAAAAAAACAAGATGCAGTTGATGGAAATCAGTAAGAAAAAAGACAGCATCAGTAATATCGTAACCGCACTGGTAGAAAGCAAAGAGACCCGGACGGTGAATTTTAAATTACTCTATAATGTAAAGGATGCCGGATGGTTCCCAACTTATGACGTCAGGGTAAATGAAGTGACCGAGCCCCTTTACGTACTCATGAGTGCTAATGTATATCAGCGCAGCGGTGAAACCTGGAAAAATATTTCGTTGTTGTTGAGTACGGGTAGTCCCAATGAAAACGCAACGCCTTCTCCCTTGCAGACCTGGTTACTGGGATTTTACGACCCGTCGTTATCTTATCGCGGCCAGACTACTCCGGGAACAGTTTCAGGCAGGATCACGGATGATGAAAACCAACCCGTTTTTGGAGCCGGCGTTTTGATGAAAGGGACAGTAATGGGTACCTCAACCGACGTGAACGGATTTTTTAAGATTCAAAGTAATTCACCGAATGTAACACTGGCCATTAGCGCGGTTGGATTGGTATCGAAGGAAGTTCTGGCGAGGCCGGGATATTTTACCATTAAACTTGAACGTGCTTCGACTTCTCTGAGTGAGGTGGTCGTTACCGGATATGATTCAGAAAATATGCTTGCAGGTAAGGCGTCAGGGGTACAAGTTTCCCGAAAAAAAATAAAAGACGAGGAAATACAAACTGTTTCCGTTACTACTCAATTCCAACCAACCACAATGCTATATAGAATTGAAGATAAGTACAGCCTGGAAACTGACGGAAAAACAACAATCATTGGGATCAAACAATTTGAATTAGCCGCCTTGTACGACTACTATACGGCGCCGAAATTAGATCCTTCAGTGTTCTTGTCGGCAAAAATTCCCAGCTGGCAGGACTATGATCTGCAGTCTGGCGAAGTCAGTTTGTATTTTGAAGGGACCTATCTGGGGAAAACCTATCTGGACCTGGGATCGGTTGCTGACACCCTTTCCCTGTCACTCGGAAAAGACAATGGCATCAAAGTGGCGCGCAAACTGGTGAAAGAATTCAGCACCCGAAAATTCATCGGCAGCAACCGCACTGAAATCAAGGACTACGAAATCAGCGTACGTAACAACAAAAAGGTTGCTGTAACCATTCGGGTTTTAGACCAGATACCGGTATCAACAACCAGGGAAATCACCGTGGAAGATGTGAAAGCGCCCGACGGGCAGATTGACAAAGACAGCGGCATCGTCACCTGGACGATTACGCTGCAGCCGGGCCAGGAAAAGAAACTCAACCTGGAATACAGTGTGAAATATCCGAAAGACAGGAAGGTGGTGTTGGACTGAGGCATTGGGAAGACTGAAAGAAGGGCAGGACTTACTTACTCTTATTTTTCTGATCCGTGAATTTTTCGGGGTCATAAGGAACCAGCCTGTAACCTTCAATTAAATGGTCTTCTGACAAAGCCAAAAGCAAGGTCAGTGTCTGGTGGGAGAAACTGGCTTTGTAACTATTGAAGCCGCTGTCCTGTTTGATTAAATCGAGCGATCTCAAATCCCCATATTGAACATGTAACCCTTCCAAAACGGTCTTCGTTTTTTCAAGGGTTAATTTCTCCTTCAGTTCAGGAGTATACAAATTGAACAGGCTGTCAGGGGCTTGTTTGTTATAAAATCCGAGAAATTTTTCTGCTACCAATGAATATGTATTTTGTGCCACCGCGTGCGAAGAAACAATGGTGAGAAGCAGGTATGCAAAATATTTAGTCAATGTTCCAATGAATGATTATGGTGAAACCATGGAATAACCGCCCTCCGAACCTGGTCAGTCGGTTAAGGCACGCATTAAATGAAGAAGGGCCTCAGTATTCGCTGAAACCCTTCATGGATCTGTGTGGGAGCACACGGGTTCGAACCGCGGACCCTCTGCTTGTAAGGCAGATGCTCTGAACCAGCTGAGCTATGCTCCCTTTTAAGGAGTGCAAAGATAAGCCCTAAAAACTTTCTACAAAATAAATTCCATGTATATTTGCAGCTCTAATTTTTGACTCCGTAGCTCAGTTGGTAGAGCAAAAGACTCTTAATCTTTGGGTCCTCGGTTCGAGCCCGAGCGGGGTCACAACCTAGGCGTAAATCCAAACAGGTGACGGTTTTGGGTGACGTTTCAAGAATGGCTAAAAGAAAACCACCTAATTTTTGGGTGGTTTTTTTAATTTCAGCCCATGGCGCATTCTTTCTCCTTTTTAGTCAGCCAGGTTAAAATCTGATAATCGAGGAAACTGCTTATTTCCTGGCATAAATTTAAAGCGGTGTCATCCTTTTTAAATTTCAATATGAGAGAAATAATTGAAGCAATAACTCAAAAACATCGCAGCAAGGGTATAAATGTTTACAGTCCAGTAACGACGACCGAGTTAAATGCTTTTGAAGAACAAATAGGGTTTCTACTACCCAAAGAATTTAGAGAGTTTTATTCAATATGTAATGGATTTGGATGCAACGAAGACATTTTTAATATGGTGCCGCTTAACCAAATCATGCGTTACGGGGAAGACTATGGGACTGATTGGTTTTATTTTTCCGAATACATGATATATTCTGACGTGTGGGGATTAAGACTTACGTCTTCTAAAGAATACGAAATATTTAATGGAGGTTTTCCAGAAATCGTCATGACTTCATCCCTTTTGGAATTTTTGAACAGGTTTTTGAAAGGAAATGTTTTTGACAGGGGTGGCTTGTATGAATGGCATAATGAACTTGGAATAAAATAAAATGCAGTTTCAATCAACCACTTCCATATAATGAGCAATCGTTTTTGTTAATGATCAATATGGTATAATTTTAAGTGTGGATTTTTTAACTTCATTATATGTTTGGGCTAAATACGAAACGAAATAACAGAATTGTGATAGAAGGCGACAGCATTTTCATTGACAATCAGAAAGAAAATGTAGGTAAGGCTTTTGAACTCGATTCGATATTTGTTTTTACAATATCGTCGCCAGAAATTAAAGTTTACGAGAACCAAAACTTAATTCACGCATTTCGCATTGAAACATTAAAAAGTAATTCAGACTTGACAGGTCAATATTTCCACAGTTCAATAAGAATATTGGCAAATAGTGCAGTAATGATAGATGGAATAATCTCAAAAAGCAAAAAAAAATCCCCCCAGCAGACAGATAATGACTACGAGGCGATAAGATTTCAACCCTTTTATCTATCTGACAAAAACGAAGATAATATTGCATTAAAAGGCAGAGGACTTTTTGAACGTGGCTTACATTTCAGTGGAACGATAACGCCAGGAGGTGTTAGAAATATTTGTGTTTGTGACATCTGTAATTTAAGTTTTACCATTCAGCATTTTCATTCTGGTTTTTCTGAAATTCAATATTTCTATTCAACTGACAGCAAAGAAACTTTGACAGTTCCTTATTCTTCAATTGAAAACCTGCCGACTCAGCTTCAACAAAATATAGACGGCAGTGTGCTCAATATTATTGAAGCTAAGTTGCCAAAACCATCAAATGACTTTGGCTCATTTCAATACTATAATTCCTTTAAATGTCCACATTGTTTAGCACCATATATCGATTTTGAAAAATATAAGGAAATTAGACCACAAGAATATTATGGCAACACTTACATTAACATGGAAGTAAAGCAGTGGCCGGGCTAAATGAAGTAAAAATAACCTAATTTATGGGTGGTTTTTTATTTGTCTTCAGAATATAATAGTATGCGTTTTTGAGCACTTATCCGCAAAACATAAATTTGACTGTAATGTGCAATCAATCTTAGCCCACCCTAAAACTCAATTGATATGACAAAAACTCCCAATTTAGATAGTTTATTAAGTTCAGATGACCCAAACGGTAGTATAATAGAACTCGACAATTTCATTGGTGAACTTTGTGATTATGGAAATGATTTTGGCAATTTAACTGAACACCAGAGACTTTTTTATCTAAATCAAAATTTGGAGAGAGAGGTAAACAACGGGGGGTTTGAGCAATATTTTCGCAATTCGAGCTGTGACAATGCGCACGAAACGATTTTATCTCTTAATGCTATCGGTGCTTACAAGACCGCAGATATTTTACAACAGGCTATTGATCAATTTCCGAATAAACAGATATCTAAGGACAGAGAGGAAAGGATTAAAAGTATTAAACAAATTGAAGAGGCTGTTAACGAAGTTTGGAATAAACTTGAACAGAGTTTTTTTAAATATGAAGACGATTTGAACGCACTAAATTTTGCGTATATCAAAAAGTATAAGGACTTTTTTTGACAAGCTGTAAGCCCACCCGGAATTCTGCCATTCATGATTAAGAAATTGCCGTCATCTGAAACTCAACCGCGCCTCCCTGTTCGTTCTGGCCGATACTTTTATACCGCCGCCATTTGTTGAACCCCTCACCAGGTCTTTCGATTTCGAGCCGGTAAAATTTTGCATCCCATCGACCGAAACGTTCCTGCCTTGCAGATTAAGGTCAAGGCCTTTCCCTTTTGGAAGCTCAAGAGAGATGTTGCCATTATCATTACTCATCACTATATCGCCAGTGATATTAACTACCGACAACGAAATATCGCCATGATCGGTAGATGCATTCACACTGCAGGACACGCCATCCAGATTGACATTTCCATGGGAAGTAGACGCGATCAGTTCGCCTCCGATGCTGTTGCCGGATACGTC
>DATCAO010000727.1:0-4718 GCA_036512575.1 Puia sp. | reverse complement strand
TACCGTTTTCTATGTTGACTATACCGGAAATGAAATTGGATCCGGATATCTGAAAGGAAGTCTTTGCTCCGATCAGGGAATCGGGATAATTTATAAATACTTTTTTCTTCAGGTTGGATTCCGGATCATATCACTTGTATCGACCAGCCCCATTGATCCGCAAAAAGTTTACGGTCAATACACATTTGAGATCACCGCCGGCATAGCCCTTCCTTAACCAGGTTATACTGAAAAAAACAAAACCCGCATGTAGCGGGTTCGTTGAAATTCTGGTTGCGAAGGGAGGGTTCGAACCTCCGACCTTCGGGTTATGAGCCCGACGAGCTACCGCTGCTCTACTTCGCGATGTGGAGGACAAATTTACGATCGTAAAGACTACCATCCAAACTAATATTCATTTTTTACCTTTATAACATATGAAACATTTTTTGCTCATGGGTTTTCTTTTCGCGTTATGCGCCTGTAAACAGACGAAACAAACCGACGACAACCTGTACTCGAGGCACTTGCAGCGAAATGTTAAACTGCATATCCTGCACACGCCACCGCCATCGGATCGTTCCCAATACAACCTGCTTATCCTGAACGACGGGCAGGATCTCGAAAAACTCCATGTTAAAGAAACACTGGACAGCTTATACAAATCCGGTCAGATTGCTCCTCTCGTCATCATCGGTGTAGAAGCCGGAGACCGGATGCAGGAATACGGTGTAACCGATAAACCGGATTACCTGGGCCGCGGAAATCGGGCAACTTTTTATGACGCGTTTATCAACAATGAATTGTACCCCTATGCCAAAAAACAATCCGGCGTAAGAAAATTTCAATCCGTCGTTATTGCCGGATGTTCCATGGGTGGCCTCTCGGCATTTGATATTGCCTGGAATCATCCGGATAAAATCAGCAAAGTGGGCGTCTTCTCGGGCTCATTCTGGTGGCGGGATAAAGCTGCAGAAGACAGCACGTACTCCGATGAAAAAAACCGGATCATGTATGCCAAACTGAAAACTTCAAGAAAAAAACCCGGGCTTGAATACTGGTTTTATGCCGGAGCGGCAGAAGAAAAAGGTGATCGTGATAAAGACAGTATTATCGATGTCATTGACGACACCAAAGACATCATCAGCCTCCTGGAAAAAAGAAATCTCGTATTACCGTCAGGTTTGGTTTACAAAGAATCACCGACAGGAATTCATGATTATATCAGCTGGAGTGCTGTATTTCCTGAATTTCTAGTCTGGGCTTTTCCTGTTGATCGTTGATCGTGTATCGTTCATAGTGAATCGAACTACGACACTGAAAACCCACTCCCACACTCCCATACTCCCATACTCCCACACTTTCCTAAATCATTTCCCGCTCCAGCACCTGATTCCTCGTGCTTTTCTTGTAGGCAAAATCCTTGGCTGCTTTTATAAAGTGAACAAAAATGGGCTGTGGATTTTCTACTGAACTTTTCAGTTCGGGATGGTACTGTACACCTATAAAAAAGGGATGGCTGGGCAACTCAATGATTTCCACCAGTCCGCTTTCCTGATTTTTCCCGCTCGCAACCATGCCGGCTTCTTCGAACCGCTGGAGATATTCATTATTGAATTCATAGCGGTGGCGGTGTCTTTCGGAGATCAGGGATTTGCCGTAAATTTCTTTTGCCAGTGTTCCCTCTTCAATAGCGCAGGGATAAGCGCCAAGGCGCATGGTGCCCCCCTTGGCGGTAATTTTTTTCTGGTGTTCCATCAGGTCTATGACAGGCACGGGTGTGTCTGCCTGCATCTCTGTGGAATGCGCTTTGGTGAGACCCAGCACATTTCTGGCAAATTCAATCACTGCCATTTGCATACCCAGGCAGATTCCAAAGAAAGGGAGTTTGTTTTCCCTTGCATATTTGACAGCAACAATTTTCCCTTCAATGCCCCGGTGTCCGAATCCCGGTGCCACCAGCAGACCGTCCAGGTTACCCAGTTTTTCAGCTACATTTTCACTGGTAATGGTCTCACTGTGCACATTCAGAATTTGCACCTTACATTCATTCATGGCTCCCGCATGCACGAACGATTCGAGGATGGATTTATAGGCATCCTGCAATTCAATATATTTACCGATCAGGCCGATGGTTACTTTGGACTTAGGATGCCGCAGTTTATCCAGGAACTCCTTCCATTTGGTCAGTTCCGCATCCTGGTATTGGGTAATATTCAATTTTTTCAGGCAGATCAGATCCAGTTTTTCCTTCATCATGGTCACCGGCACTTCATAAATGGATGAAGCATCGGCAGCCTCGATCACGGCTTCCACTTTTACATTGCAGAATAAGGCAATTTTTTTCCGGATCTCTGCATTGAGGGGCTCTTCAGTCCGGCATACGATCACATCAGGGGTCACCCCTTCCTGACTCAGCATGCGCACGCTGTGCTGGGTGGGTTTTGTTTTGAGTTCTTTGGCGGCTTTCAGATAAGGAATCAATGTCAGATGGATAACCACCACATCTTCCTCCGGCAATTCCCATTGAAGCTGGCGCACGGCCTCAATAAAAGGCAGGGATTCGATATCACCTACTGTACCTCCGAGTTCGGTGATAATCACGTCATATTCATTTCGCTGTCCCAGCAGCAGCATCCTTCTTTTGATTTCATCGGTAATATGGGGAACAACCTGTACCGTTTTACCCAGGTACGCTCCTTCCCTTTCTTTATTGATAACGGTCTGGTAAATTCTTCCGGTGGTCACATTATTCGCCTGGGAGGTAAAAATATTCAGGTACCGCTCATAATGCCCAAGATCAAGATCGGTTTCTGCACCGTCTTCCGTAACAAAACATTCTCCGTGTTCGTAAGGATTCAGGGTACCCGGATCTACATTGATATAGGGGTCAAATTTCTGAATCGTTACCCGGAGGCCCCTGGCCTGTAATAATTTTGCCAGGGAAGCTGCAATAATACCTTTCCCCAATGAAGAAGTAACACCTCCGGTAACAAAAATAAATTTGGCCATAATTGTTTAATTAAGACAAAAAAAGCTCAATAAATGAAAATGAATGACCTGTTGAATTACAGATGAAAAACAGTAACCAGAAGGTCATGCAAACCTACGGCAAATTTTTCAATCGTCCGAAAAGGGAAAAGCGGATTGTGGATAAATGGAGTATAGCTTGTACAGGAGAAATTTATTTGATCATATGCTCCAGAGCATAAACCATCCCCGACTTGTTTTCCATAACCGGCTGATGCAGGGGTACTGCCATATAGGACTTAGAGAACACAATGTCTACGGGGGGGGGTTGTTCAGCCTGTCTGATTTTCACAACGTGAAACAAAGTGATTGTCAGTATTTCTGCCACTAAAACACAGTAGCTGGGTTTGATTTTCATGGTTAGGATCTTAACTACTTATTACTAAGCGTATAAGGGTCATGTATAACGGTAAATTTCCTCCAATATTTCAATAATTGCAAGTGCAGAAACCCTCATTTTATACCCACTAAAGGGCAACTTATTGATTATCAATCAGGATTAATCTTCGATCTCAGGTAATGAAACATTCCGGATCAACGATCTACCGCCAACCGCCAACCGTCAACCGCCAACCTTCAACCGTCAACCGTCAACTATCCTAGTCCTTCCCAATCTTCTGGAAACTCGCTACCAGCCCTTTGATCAGGGAAGAGCTGAAACCCTGATGCTCCATTTCATTCAGACCCGCTATGGTACAACCCTTGGGTGTGGTTACCTTATCTATCTCCTGCTCCGGATGAGTCTGTTTTTTCAACAGGAGTTCAGCAGCACCTTTTACGGTTTGTGCGGCGATCAGGCTGGCAGTTGCCGCGTCAAAGCCAATTTCTATACCCCCCTGGATATTAGCCCGGATATACCGCATGGCAAAGGCGGTTCCGCAGGCGCCCAAAACAGTAGCCGCATCCATAAGTTTTTCATCAATTTTTACAGCACTGCCCAGTTGACTGAACATTTCCAGTATTTCCTGAAAGGGCTCCGGAGCCACATTCCGTGTGGCGAGGCAGGTCATGCTTTCGCGTATGGCGATGGCCGTGTTGGGCATGGCCCGGACGATCGGAATATTTTCAGGAACCAGGGCAGATAACTCCTGGATGCTTACTCCGGTCACGACAGAAACCAGGATATGTTTTCCATTTTTGAAATCGTCTTTTAATTTCGACAACACTTCACTCACCTGGAATGGTTTTACGGCCAGCACAATCAGACCGGCATATTTCAGCGCGTCTCCATTGTGTGCACTCACCATCACCCCTTTTCTTTCCAGTGCGTTCAGCTGATCAATCGACCGGCGTGTGATCAGTATATGTCCGGGATTGATAAAACCGCTTTGAATTAAACCCTCCGCGATGGCCATGCCCAGGTTACCTCCTCCGATGATTCCGATTTTATTGATCATGTGTCAGTAGTAATTATGGGTTGAAAGGTAGTTCTTAACATAATCCGAAACGCCCGCTTCCAGTGAATAAAAAGGTTCGATATATCCGGAATGTCTCAGTTTGTCCATCCGGGCCTCCGTAAAATACTGGTATTTTTCCCTGATGTCTTCGGGCATATCGATATACTGAATTTGTGCAGGTACACCGGCCCCGGAAAAAGTTGCCCGCACCAGGTCTTCAAAACTCCGGGATTTCCCGGTTCCCAGATTGAACAGCCCGCTTTCCTGCATTTTCCCGAAATTTTCCAGTAGCCAGTAACAAACTTTCAAAAT
>DATCAO010000726.1:0-2540 GCA_036512575.1 Puia sp. | reverse complement strand
AATATGAATTGTTTGACCCCACCATCTACAGTTCCAATTTTGTACTTCGTTCTCTTGGCGACCTCCTGATCAATGCATTGCTTTCCAGCTGGATCTTCATATTTATCCAGCAGGAGATCGGCGAATACCGGATTCCCCTGTTCAAGGGGTTCTCAAAAAGGGGACTCGTGATCCTGCTGACGATGACCATCCTGGTGGCCACCACATTTCTGTTCGCGGATATTGTGCAAAGCCTGGTGGCAGACGCCCGGATCTCGTTCAATGTCACGAATTTTTTCAGTCTTACGATTTACAGTTTCATCGGATTCATCATCCTGGCGGCCCTCGCCCTGAGTTATTTTATTTTTACCCAGATCCTGCTTCGCCTGATCCGCTCTTACCTCGAAGGCAGCCTGCTCATCATCTCCATCGTGGTGGCCACCATCGGCCTGGGCCTGCTCACTTTTTACAGCAAGACCAGGCTGGTGGAACTCGACATCTATGTGCTGATCTGGCTGCTTTGTTATCTCTGGCTGATGATCCGCAATATGATCACAGGGCTGCGTTTCAGATTGAATATTTCGGAGATCATGTTCTGGCTTTTTATTTTTTCAGGTTCCATTTCAGTGATCATCATTTTTGAAAACCGGAAAATTGAGCTGGAACAACGAAAGAGTTTCGCAGACCGGCTTGCGGCGCAGGTCGACCCAAGCAGTGAGAAGCTGGTGAACATTTCGCTGATTTATTTTGAAAATGATTTCCTGCAGCAGCAGTTCAGCCGCTTCCACAACCCCGTGGAAAACCACTACCTTAAAGACAGCCTGATCAACGACAATTTCAGCGTGTACCTGAATAAATTCGATACAAAAATTTATACTTATGATTCCGCGGAAAAACCGCTCTATAACCAGGTGCCGGTATCTTACGATACCCTGAATACCATTTTCAAAATGCAGGGCAGGACGACTACGATCCCCAACCTGATGTCTTATGAAAAAGCCTACGATAAGTTCAGTTACATATATAAGAGAACCATCCATGATGCCTCGGGCAGATTGCTGGGTTATCTTTTTGTTCAGGCAGATCCCAGGCGGTATCAAAGTGAAGGACTGACTCCCCAACTGACCCAGCAAAGAAAAGAATACCTGCCCGAATATTCGCCTATTTATTCCTATGCCATATACAACAACAATGAACTGTATTCTTACTACAATAACTATCCCTTCCCGACCCAGCTTACTGACAGCATGCTGCCCAAAACGGATTTTGTTCAGCGAAAAAATAATGGCTATGATGAACTCTGGCACACCCTCTCCGACAACAAAATTATCGTGATTGCCAAAAAAGATAACCTGCTCATCGAAGCCATCACCTTATTTTCTTATCTCTTCAGCGCCTTCCTGATCCTCGTGGCTTTGTTCTGGATCAGTACCGTGCTGATTCAAACGCGCCTGCACTGGCAGCAACTTAAAAAATTTCTCCAGCTGAACATCCGGTCGCAGATCCAGACGACCATTATTTTCGTGAGCCTTTTCCTTTTTCTGGTAATCGGCGTATCGACGATTTTCTTCCTGATCAACCGGTATAACCGCAACAACCAGGACCGTCTCAGCAATTCCTTAAAAATCATCTCAGGCGAAATCAATTCGCAGCTGAATGCCTACGCTGCAGTGGCCAATTTATCCAGGCCGGTAAAACAGATGCCCCGGGAAGACCTGGACCGGATCATCAACTCGGTGGCGGAAATTCACAATGCCGATATCAACCTCTACGACCTGAACGGATTCTTAATCGTTTCGTCAAACCCGTTCATTTATACCAAAGGAATCCTGAGCGACCAGATGAATCCCCTGGCTTATTATTATATGAACCGGCTCCATTCCATTGAATTTTTCAACCAGGAAAAAATGGGCGAAATCAGTTTCCAGAGCATCTACTGCCCCCTGCGCAACGGAAGGACAAAGGGAACGGCCTACGTGAATATTCCTTCTTTTAATACTGAATATGAACTCAACGATGAAATCTCTAGGTTCCTGGTAACCATCATCAACCTGAACGTTTTCATTTTCCTGATTGCCGGAACCATCGCCGTATTCCTGACAAACCGGATCACCACTTCCTTCTCCCTGATCTCGGAAAAAATGCGCGAGGTCAACCTGAGTAAAACCAATGAAGTGATCGAATGGAAAAAGAATGATGAGATCGGCGGACTGATCAGGGAATACAACAAAATGGTGGCCCAACTCGGGGAAAGTGCATCGGCGCTGGCCAAAAGCGAAAGGGAAGGGGCCTGGCGTGAGATGGCTCGCCAGGTTGCGCATGAGATCAAGAATCCGCTCACGCCGATGAAGCTCAGCATTCAGTACCTGCAGAAAGCCAATAACAGCGGAGCGCCCAATGTGAAGGAACTGACTTCCAATGTGGCCAAGACCCTGGTGGAACAAATAGACCATCTCTCCAAAATTGCTTCCGATTTCAGTCAGTTTGCGCATATCGGAAACCCGGTGAATGAAGTGGTTGACCTGCATGAATTGCTGTCCACACTTACATCTTTGTATGAG
>DATCAO010000725.1:0-2320 GCA_036512575.1 Puia sp. | reverse complement strand
CTGCGATATAAGTACTAAAAGGAAATGCGAGTCGAAAAAGTGGAACAAAATTTCAGGCAGGATGAATATAAAGGAGGAGGGATCACTTGAATTCAATTCCTATCTGGACACATTGCAACAAAAGGTTTTTGAAGCAAAAAGGAAACTTCTTGAACTTGATAAAGATATTAGTCCAACCAATATCAAGGATGTGATGATGGGAAAATCGATTAACCGGGAAAAACGGATGCTGATGGAAATTTTTCAGCATCATAATGACCAGATGAAAAGGTTGGTAGGGAAAGAATATGCTCCAGGGACCCTGCAAAGGTATGAGACCTCTTACCGGCATACAAAGTCTTTTATTGAGACCAGATACAAAACCAGCGACCTGGATATTAACCGTTTGAATTTTGAGTTCTTAACTGAATACGAATTCTGGTTGAAAAGTGTTCGTAAATGTGATCACAATTCAGCGATGAAATACCTGAGCAATTTCAGGAAGATTGTGAACCGATGCCTTAGAAACGGTTGGCTCGAAAAGGACCCGTTTTTTGGATTTAAGATGGCAAAAAGAGAAGTAGAACGAACGGCCTTGACAGAAATTGAATTGCAGACTCTGACAGATAAGCCGTTTTCAATCGAACGGCTGGCTATCGTAAGGGACATCTTCCTGTTCAGTTGTCTTTCCGGACTGGCCTATGCGGACGTAAAAAAATTAAAGAAATCGGAAGTGATAGTCGGGATTGATAATGAAAAATGGCTGACAATCAAAAGACAAAAAACGGATACCTCTTCCCGTATTCCACTGCTTCCGGCAGCGGTAAATCTCATGGAAAAATACAAAAGCCATCCCCAGTGTTTACTGCAGGACCGGCTGTTACCGGTGTTGAGCAACCAGAAGATGAATGCCTATCTGAAAGAAATTGCTGATGTGTGCGGGATCTCCAAAAGCCTTACCTACCATATTGCCCGCCATACTTTTGCAACTACGGTGACATTAAGTAATGGAGTTCCTATAGAAACAGTCTCCAAAATGCTGGGTCACCGGAATTTAAAGACCACCCAGCATTACGCCAAGATTTTAGATTTGAAAGTGAGCAGAGACATGAAGTCCCTTCGGGATAAATACGTGTAAAAGCGCATAAAATTGGGTAAGGCTGACTCCATGTTCTTACCTGCGCTGTGAACTGTAATGCAAATAAATAAACCAAAATAGTTCAAGTAAAGTTAAAATGAAATGGTACTGGCTTGCCCGTTCGGAAAGAAAGTAATTTTGTCAAAATGAAATGCCGTGAAAAAAGAAATGTGGGAACGAATCCGATCATTTATTTTTTTTGAATCTCCTTTACAATCTGAATTGATAAGCCGGGACTTCAGTGATACCCACCTTCATTTTCAGCGGGAGTTTCCGCACTGGAGTCTGGAAGCAACCCGGAAAAAAGTTGTTTTTGAATTCTGGTTCAAAGAAGTATTCCTTCATTATTTTATGATTTTGTCGCTGGCAACGATCGCTACGATGCCTTTTCTTTACAATCAGCATTATTTATTCCTGTCAATTAATATTGCCGGTTTTTTAAGCTTTCTGGTTCTGTTATTCAGGATCTACTGGCCGGCCTATTTTACTGACTTTCTGCCCAAACTGGATACGATCATTGCGGAAAGACAAAATATCCAGGAGGCGGAGCTTGAGTTGAAGAAATGCAAACGCAGCCAGTTTTCTATTCCTACGCTCACCATTATCTATTATGTGTTTTCTAAAACAAGCGGAATTCCGATCCTCCCGGCTAACGATCATTCCGCAGCACTTTTGAATAAGCTGTTTGGGGCAGACCGGGACAAACTCAAACAAAACCTATCGAGGCTCTGCCAACTTTCAAAACTTTCACCGAAGGAAAGGGCGGAAATGCAGAAGGGAATCGACATAGGGCGCGAATTTTTTGAGACCCTGGGTTGCTCACCGGCCTTAACCATCCTGGATCAACTGGATTTGAAGCTCCAAAAAGTGTGATGCTCTAATGCTCAGAATAGTTTCTCCAATTCGTAAGTGTACTTAGCTTTTATTCTTTTTGTTTAGCCATTAGCTTGCCTGCTTAAATCAAAAAGTTATGAAAGAATTTGTGCGCCGAGAAGCTTTAGGACCTTCGGTTACTCCCATGTTATTTCCCTATGAACCGGAAAAGTTCTGGCAGTCCATCCGGGAGATTATCCGGGAAGAAGTGACGGCTGTAGAAAAACAAAGGTCCGTTTCCCCACTTTACGACACCCCCGGCATGACCAGCAAACCCTTATTTAAGATCGCCGAGGTCTGATCTATTTTCCAGGTTACCAAGCCAACAAT
>DATCAO010000724.1:0-2925 GCA_036512575.1 Puia sp. | reverse complement strand
TATGGAATTATGCACGGAAGCGGCAAAATATGCTAACCCAAATGCAAGGGAGCTGCTGGACATCGGTTGCGGTGCGGGCAATTACACCCTGAAAATGTTGACTAAGGTTCCCAACCTCAACTGCGTTTTGAATGACCTGAGCCTGCCCATGTTAGAAAAGGCCAAAGAAAGGATTTCGCCTCAAACTCATGGTACGGTTACAATCATTCAGGACGATATGCGAAACCTGAATTTGTTGGACAATCATTTCGACATCATTCTCGCTGCGGACACCCTGCATCATCTGCGCGACGACGAGGACTGGGAACTGATGTTTAATAAAATTTATAAAGCATTAAAACCAGGGGGAAGTTTTTGGGTTTCTGACCTGGTTTCCCATCAATCTGAAAGGATCAAAAAACTGTTTGAGGATAAATACAGCAGCTACCTGGAAACACTGGGCGGCCCGGAATACCGCCAGAAAGTACTGGACTATGTGTTTTATGAGGATACTCCCCGTTCGCTGAATTATCAGTTGGAGTTACTTGCGAAAGTCGGATTCAGAAACATCGATGTATTACATAAGAACTCGTCCTTTGCCGCGTTTGGGGCAATAAAATAAATCATATTCCCCATTGTTCCCCGCGGCAAAAATTCTTGTTTATCTTTATGTTCCAGTTACAAAACATCAAAAACGATAGCGCATATGAAAAAGGCTAAAAAAATATTGATCATAACAGGTGATGCTGGTGAAAGCTTCGAAATCCTTTTTGCTTCCCATCGCTTACGGGAGGCCGGATATATTCCCGTGATCGCAGCTCCGTCTGTCAGAAGTTTGAATCTCGTCATACACGATTTTGAGCCCGGATGGGATACTTATGTTGAACGGAAGGGATACCTGGTCGAATCGGAAATTGCATTCGCTGACGTGCATGTACCCGATTATGAAGCTGTGCTGATACCAGGCGGACGGGCACCGGAATACCTGCGAAATGACGCTACAGTGATCAGCATTGTAAAAAAGTTTTCGGCAGCGAATAAATACATTTTTGCTATTTGTCATGGCGTGCAGATCCTGGTGACCGCAGGTCTCGTCGATCATAAAAAAATCGCCTGTTACGAACACGTAAAATTTGAAGTAGAAGCCTGCGGAGGCATTTATGTGACACCCCAGGAAGCCGTCATAGATGGCAAAATCGTTACGGGTAAAACCTGGCAATCGCATCCCGAATTTTACAGGCTGGTTTTCAGCTGCCTGGAGAACACCAGCGAAAAGAAGGCGGATGCGGCGGAACTACTGGAGTTGTCATGAAGGTCTACAAAAACTATAACCAGCAACAGTTAGATGATCAATATAACACGCGCCTGCATGTACCGGACTATGCGATGTATTTCGATCGCTGCGAAAAACTCAGCCGGCAGACAGTAGAACAACATGACATTCTGAGAGAGATCCCTTTCGGGGATCATCCCAAAGAACGCCTGGATATTTTTCCTTCGAAAATTCCTCATTCCAAAACACTGGTTTTTATACATGGCGGATACTGGCACCTGCTCGACAAGGATATGTTTCATTTCCTGGCGGATTTTTTCCTGAAGTATGATGTAACCACCGTTTTAATCAATTACCCCTTTGCCCCCTTGTCTCCCATGAGTGAAATCGTACACTCGTGCCGTAAGGCCCTGAGATGGATTCATGAAAACATAAAACGCTTTAACGGAGATCCGGCGGAACTTTACCTGATGGGACATAGCGCTGGTGGCCATCTTGCTTCCATGATGCTGGTTGAAGAGGAAGCAAGGTTCCTGCGGGCCGTGATCTCCCTAAGTGGTTTATTCCGTCTCGAGCCCGTGATGTTATCCTACCTGAATGAATCGATTGGTTTGGATCGGGAAAATGCGATGAAAAACAGCCCCGTATTTTTAGAGCCGGCAAATGATTGTCCCCTGTTACTGGTTACAGGATCAGAAGAAACCGATGAGTTCCAGGCGCAAAGTGAAGAGCTCTATCAGTGCTGGAAAAACAAAAACAGCAACACATCATTATTAATGGTTCCGCAAAAAAACCACTATTCCATACTTGAAGCAGTTACTGAAAAAGATTCGACCCTGCGGGACGAAATTCTTAGCCTGATGAATATTGATCCTGTGAGTGCTTCACATCAGGGCTGAAAGTCCCTTAATTGTTGAGAAAATTTACGCTGATACGATACCTGTCAGAATGTAAGATACCCTTTAAATGAATTAATAATCAAGCGTTGATTGCCGATTATAAAATGGTTTTCCATTCTTTACTCAATTTAAAACACTTAGCAAATACCTGAACCTTAGGAGCTGTTTTGCGCGATCATATAAAAACTGAAATGTATGTATCTTTATGACAAATCCTGAGATGTCTAAAGATGAAATAAAATACGAAATTAATAAGGTGCTCGACCTTCTTCCTGATAAAGCGTTGGAAGACCTGTTATCATTTTTAAAAAATATAGAAAACCATTCTTCGGACTTGTTTTTGTACAGTTCGAGGTTCCAGAGAATATTAAACGAGGACAAAGAACTTCTTCAGAAACTTACCCAGTGATAACAACAGGCGAAATCTTAAAAATTCACAGGACTCTTATCGATCAATTTGGCGGTTCACAGGGGATTAGGGATATGCCGACTCTCGAATCTGCTTTAGCAAGACCGTTTCAAAAGTATGACCACAGAGATTTGTTTGAGACATTACTAAACTTTGCTCTCCGGACTTATTTGAGCTGATAATTTACCAGGTACCAGTCCAGGTTGTGACGGACAAACAGAAATTCACCGTATGAGTTGAAGTATATTTTTACAAATCCGACATAATCTTCAAACCAATTGTCAATGCTAAACGCCGTATCGGGACCACCGGCAGGTCCTGAAATCCTCCAGGCGCCGGAAAATAGGTTTTTGCTGACGGTGATA
>DATCAO010000723.1:0-4579 GCA_036512575.1 Puia sp. | reverse complement strand
ATAAAAGAAGACCAAATCGTTCCATTCCTTTTAAATCCCCTGCCGGAAAAATGCCTGGCGCTTACAGAGGTTAGTGAAAATCCGGACTCCAATTCCATTTGCCCGTTCCAGTCCATTTCTTGAATCAGGGCCTGATCATATCCCCAACGCCTGAGGTGGGCAGCAACACCGAGACTGGTAATCACTTGATTCACTTTCGTTTTAAGCCTGACAATTGTTCTGTAATCGAGGTGGTCCCAATGGTCATGGGTCAGTATTAAATAATCAATGAAAGGCAGGTCGTCCACACCATATACATCTGTGCCCGGAAAACTACGGGTAGTAAAACGCAGTGGTGATGCATTTCCGCTGAATACCGGATCAACGAGAAAGGTCTTCCGGTCGATCTGCATAAAATAAGAGGAGTGTCCAAACCATACCAGGATATTTTTTTCCGGGTCCAGGTTCAGAAGATCGGTTTTAACAGAAGGAAGGGGAGAAGAAGGGGTTTTGCGATCATGTTTATCAAAAAAGAATTTTTTGATGATGCGAAAATATCCGGCGCCCTCCGTCAGTGCAGGCGTGTGGCTGATGTTTTGGAATTGTCCATTACGATAATTGGGAGATTGCCCGATTTTACGGAGTTCATCACCGGCGGGCTTTGCACCAAAAGAGGAACTCTTCATAAAGAGGTATACGGATAGTATGCAGGTCAAAACAACAAGAACCAATATAAGCATAGCCCCTAAAGATAATTCCAAACAACCAGGATTCATTTATCGAAATGCTGGCATGACCCACTGGCTGAAAAGTATTACCGTGTAAAAAAGACTATTGTAAATTATAACCGCCGGCTCCCGGAAATTTCATAAAAACCAATTAAATTCATATCTGGACTGAATTTTCAAGAAACAACCAACCATGTGAAGCTTCTATCGGTTTTATTTCTGTTTTACCTGATCAGTGCACAGGCTTTTGCACAAACCCAGACCGGCACCAAGAAGGACAGCCTGCCTGAGGTGAAAAAAGACAGTCTGTCCGGATTTGACCGGTTTAATAAAAAAGCGGAACATCTTTTTACGATATTGCCGGTTCCCATTTATTCCTATTCGCCCGAGGCCGGTAATATCTACGGACTGGCCAAATTCAACGTCGTAAATCTTTCCAAAAAAGACACGATCTCCAAAGCGTCTAAATTGTCGGAAGTTTTTACAGCGTCCACTTTGGGCAGGATCAATGCATCAATCGCTACACAGCTGGTATTTGATGAAAACCGATACGTGATCATCAGTTATGTAAATTTTAAAAAGGAACCGGAATACATCTGGGATATCGGGAACACCATTACAGACGATCCGGAACAGGACATTGTAGAACGATTTGTTTTCGTCGGCTCGGCATTGAGACAGGTGAAGGGAAATTTCTATTTAGGTATTCCTTTCGATGTTTCGGATTATTTCAATATCCAAACGGACAGCAACAGTTTCCTGGTGACGGACAGTGTAACAGGGCTTAAAGGAGGTACCAGTATCGGTGTGGGACTGGCAGCTGCTTTCGACAGTCGCGATAACAGGTACAATTCGACCAAGGGTGCCTATATCCTGGGCACAGCTGTATTTTACCCTGGCGGCTGGGGGCCCTATCCTTTTTCAAAATTTGCCCTGGATGCGCGGAAATACCATACCCTCCGTCCGGGAACGATCCTTGCCGGCCAGGCAACCACCAGTTACACCAATGGGGTGGTCCCGTTTTATGAACTACCAGAAATGGGTGGCGACAGCCAGATGCGTGGATATTATCAGGGCGGTTTGCGTGATAATGTGTTGGTGGATGCCCAGATTGAACTGCGCCAGCATATTTGGAATATTTTCGGTATTGTGGGTTGGTTCGGTATCGGCCAGGTACAAAATTCATACAGCCAGGTGGCGATGGACCAGTTTCATCTTTCCTATGGACCGGGCCTGCGCATTATGGTCGATTCAAAACACCAGACCAATATGCGTTTTGACTTTGGCTTCGGTCCCAACGGCATCCAGGGCTTCTACATTAATTTTGGAGAAGCGTTCTAACTGGTTTGATAAATCTATGAGCTGATGGTTTTCATAAACCCTAACCCGGTAGACCTTTTTAAAACTGCGGCATAACCATCGTAAGTTCCGTTTACTTCACCCGGGCAGTTTCAAATGACTCATGAATATTTCAGATTGGTATGATTGTTCGTAATTTACCGGGTGGTTCCGTTATGGATTATTGACAGTCTGAAAAAAGAAATCATTTTTATGCAGCGAGCATGAAAAATAATTCTATGAGGTATGTGCTCATGATGGCGGGACTATTAACCGGCTGGCTTTTTATGGAATGCGGTTCCAGTAAAAAAGTGGAATATGATATTCCGGCACATTATACAGAACAGTCGAGGGAAAACGCTATTGCCTGGTTTGAAAAGGGAAAGATATTATATAAGGTGGACTGTGCATCCTGCCACGGCATTTACAAAAAAGGAAAGGATAGTGTACCGAATTTTACCAAAACCCAAATTGATAATTATAATGCCATGTATATCAAGGGTGATCCCAAAAATCATTCAGTGGCTGCGAATTTAAGTCCTGAACAACTTTATTATATCCTCACTTTTTTACGCCTCCGTAAAATTGAAAAATAACCGATGATTCATTAGTATTTTAAGAAGCTTCCGGAATTAATGTGAAGAAGGACTAAGTGGTTCTGTGTATAACTTATCCACACGAAATATTATATCTAATTGTAAACTATACAGTTATGACAATTTGCCTCTTCTGCCATTAACTAACAATTAGTCGAACTTTTATTTAACTTTACCGAAAATTGTTTTTATTTTGTGGCATCCAATCCTCAGGAATGCATGTATATAAGAAATATACATCAAATACAAGTTCCGAAACCAGCCTAGTTTAAAATTCCAGATTCCTTCGTTTCCGATCCAGATCCTTTTCCAAAATCACTGTTGACATCTTATTTAACCTTTTTACCTTATCGTAATTTATCCGTATTATGCCTTATACCCTGAATTCTTATTCCAGCGGAATAAAAAACTGTCTTTTTTTATTCCTTTTTGTGGTGTGTGGGTTTAGTTATTCTTTTTCCCAAAATGCCATTGTAACTGAAAATTTGCTCCCCGGGGTTCCATCAACCACTTGGGATATCCCTAATAATTTTGACGGCAGTTATGGAGATGCTTCCATCAACGGATTCGCCACAGATATCAGTGTAAACAAGGGTGGCTCAATCAGCTTTAAGGTTTCGGTAACTACGGGTACGGATTTGCAGTTTGGTATACAGATTTACCGCCTTGGGTATTATGGTGGTAATGGTGCCCGACTGATCGCCGATCTTGGAGGACCCACAACCTTTACTGGCATTACACAGGCTGCCTGTTCTTTTGATGGCGTAACAGGCCTTACAGATTGTGGTAACTGGACAACTACTACCACCTGGAACGTTCCAGCCAACGTGGTTTCCGGTTATTATCTCGCCAAATTGACCCGGAATGCGGGTGGCGGTTCCTGTCATATTGCCTTCATCGTCCGCGACGATGCCAACGCAGCTCCTATATTTTTTAAAGCGTCTGATGCCACCTGGCAGGCTTATAATAATTATGGTGGCGCGAGTTTGTATGTGGGTGCCGGTTTGCCAAATTCTCATGCGTCCAAAGTCAGTTATAACCGTCCTTTTCTCACGAGGAATGGTCTCGGGGGCGGGGGTAGTGCTGAAGACTGGTTAATGAATTCAGAATATCCGATGATTCGCTTTATGGAGGCGAACGGATTTAATATGACATATACGACTGATGTGGATATCGCCCGCACTTCCCCAAACCCCATACTTAGTCATCGCGCTTTTCTTTCTGTAGGGCACGACGAGTACTGGTCAAAACCGGAACGGGACAATGTGGAAGCGGCTAAAGCAGCAGGAATTCATCTTGCCTTTTTCAGCGGTAATGAAGTGTATTGGAAAACCAGATGGGAAAATAGTGTCGATGGAACCAATACACCTTTCCGTACACTGGTTTGCTATAAAGAAGGAAAAATGCCTACCCCTCAGGAAAATGCCTGCGGTGGAAAATGTGATCCCACACCGGAATGGACGGGACTTTGGCGGGACGGTTGCAGTTTTCCGGCCGGCAATGCCTGTAAACCGGAAAATGCTTTAAGTGGTCAGATCAGCTGGAGCGGCACCACCGGTGCTATAACGGTCCCGGATACCTACAAAAACATAAGGTTCTGGAGAAATACACCTGTTGCCGCATTGGCATCGGGTCAAACCGCAACCCTGACTGCAGGAACGCTTGGTTACGAGTGGGACTGGTATCAGTTTCCGACCTTTTATCCCGCCGGGCGTATGCGCATGTCTAATACAGCACTCAACGGGCATATACACAATCTCTCGCTATATAAATCCTCCTTCGGAGGATGGGTATTTGGCGCGGGTACTGTACAATGGACCTGGGGACTGGATGCAAATCATGATCGCGGAAGTGCAGCACCGGATATTTCCATGCAGCAGGCGACCATTAATTTATTTGCGGATATGGGCATTCAGCCCGGTTCGCTGCAACCCGGAC
>DATCAO010000722.1:0-3080 GCA_036512575.1 Puia sp. | reverse complement strand
GAGCTGAAACGGGGGGCTTGGTCGCAGGATTACCCTCATTCGTCTCATTCTCAGATTTTTATTGAATCGGAGAGCTAGTTTTGTATCCTGAAAATTAATTATAAACAGTTCGACAAAATATAAGCTATGAAAAAGAAAATCCTGATTTTAACGACATCCCTGGTGCTAATACTTTCTGCTTCCTATGCCAGGAGCAGTGCGAATCCCGTTCCTAAATACCTGAGCACGGCATTTGCAAACGACTTTTCCCGGGCCCGTGATATCCAATGGGAATCATACAACGGATATTACAAAGTAAGTTTTGAGGACATGGGCAAAGCGGCATACGCGTATTATACCAAGGCTGGTGAATTTATGGGTTTTGCCGTTCATCTGAGCGCCGACAAACTGCCGGTTGCTTTACGAACAATGATCAATGAACAATATCCCGGATACTGGATCACAGAACTGTATCAGTTTACCATCGATACAACAGCCGGATTTTTCGTAACGCTTGAAAATGCTGATCGCAAAATCATGTTAAAAGCTGAGGCAGGTGAAACCTGGTCATTGTTTGCCCAGGAAAAAAAGGCTGATCTCTAAGAGGAATCTGGATTATAATTCATGAAAAGGGAAATAGGTCTATCTTGTCCCCTTTTCATCAGCCGGTACAGGCATTCAAAATGGGCGGGCATTATGGAAAACAGTTATGAAACGCTCATCACCGGATTTATTGAAAAACAGGTTGGTATTTGTGACCATTTTCTCTCAACGGAACTTGCCGGGCGACTGCAGCAAAACCTGTTGGACCTGGATCAGGCATGTAAGATGCAATCTGCAGGTATTGGCAATGATCGCGTGAAAGATCTTAAACAAAATAAAAGAGGGGACAAGATTTGCTGGATTGATAACGATTCCAAAGAACCTGCAGAGCGCGAATTCCTAAACCAGGTTGACGCTTTTATTGAACACCTGAATCAATCCTGTTATACCCGCATCAACGATTACGAATTCCATTATGCCCTGTATGAAACGGGCAGTTCCTACAAACGCCACCTGGATCAGTTTAAAAATAATACCGACCGAAAATTTTCTCTGATCAACTACCTCAATACGAATTGGAAAGCCGATGAGGGTGGTGAATTATCTATTTATCACGAGGGCGCTGTGGAAAAGATTCTGCCCCATATCCGAAAGGCGGTGTTCTTTAAAAGTGAAACAAGCGAACACGAAGTTTCTGTATCCACCAGGCCGAGGATGAGTATTTCCGGATGGCTCAAGAGTCGCTAGTCAGCTCACGCGCGCCATCTTGTTGCTGAGGAGATAATCAAAACTTTCTTTCAGCGCCACAAAGACATCGCCGGAGGTTTTGTCCATTTCCACCACCATCCATTCCGTATTTCCTTCAGGTATTTCGCGGCCTGCTGTGCTGAAATGACGTTCGGTCAGAATACGGTTATTGCGTTTCGGAGAACTGTGGCTCCGATCACCCCCATTCCGCTGAGATGCAGAAAATCGCGCCTGTTGAAACCATTTTTGATTTGGGTATTCATTTAACGTCGATTAAAAACGATATCCGATGTTGATGCCATATCGGAATCCTAAGCTCCAGAAATTGGAGACCCCGCTCGTACTGACTTTTACACCATTGGATAAATCTTTCAACAAGGGATATTTTTCCTTCAAAGCATCGAGCACTTCCTGCAGATGTTCGTTATAGTCGCCTGAGCTGCCACTCATCTTCAGACTGAAATAATAACTGGAAATCGCCGGCCCAAACAAAACGCAGTCAATCACAAACCGGTTTTTTATTACAAACTGGTATCCCAGCTCGCCACCGATATTCAGGAAACTCAATGTAGTATTTAATGTAAGCTGATTGTCAGGGTTTGTGGTGTCCCGCCCGGTTCTTGTATTGTTGAAGTGATAGTAACTAATAAAGGGTGCAAGATAAACACCGTGCGGAGCTGCATATTTATTTTCACTGGTCAGATAAAACCTGTATTCTGAGCCGATGGAGTATCCGTTTTTGGTTTTGTTTTTATCGAAATTCAAAGGAGAATTCGCGATAACGGTAGGCATCGGGAACTGGATATACCCACCGAAAACAGTAATACTTCTTTTGCTGGATAAGAGGCGCTCATAGTTCAGCTGTATTCCGGTTGAATACAATATAAAGCTGGTGAGGTTTATTTTTATGCTGTTTTTATAATCCTTTTGGAATGTAATTTTAGCGGAATCGGTAACCTGTGCAGCAGATTGCAATGAAACGGATGTTAAGCCGATCAACAGGATAAAGACTCCGAAATATTTCAACAGTTTTGGTTGCGCATGCTTAATGGTGAACTTCATATTTGTGATTTGATTGCCTGGGATAAAATGGTTTTGAGCTTTTGATTTATTATTCAGTCTGTTTATTTCGTGTTCGGTAAATCAACTATCTTCTTCCTCCCGATGAGGGTGCCGACCTGGGCTGCGCGGATCGCTGAGCCGGGGCCGCCTGTCTGTTCTGGTTATAATTATTTGTTCTTGTATTACCACGGTCAATGGATTGTTGCTGCTGATTCAATTGTTTAATTTCTCCCTGACGATTCTGATTTACGTTCTGCCAGCCGCTGCTGTTTCTCTGCTGCCAGTTGCTTCCATCTTTCTGGAATACATTGCCTTGTTTGTCGGTAATGACACTATTGTTCACCGGTTGTGTGGAAGGTAATCGGTTGGCAGTTGGCGGTTGGCGGTTGGCGGGAAGGGTTGACGGTTGGGTTGATGGTTGGGTTGACGGTTGACGGTTGACGGGTTGTGTTGAAGGACGAGTACTGGGGTTGGCGGGTTGGGTTGACGGTTGACGGTTGACGGTTGACGGTTGGGTTGATGGCCGCGTGGTTGGTGTAGCAGCCGGCATCGGGCGTACGCGGTCGTTAGTCGTTACGCTTTTATTATTTCTGTAAATATTATTATTGTTAACGATCACCGTATTATTTCCTCCACGGTAATAGGGCGTGGCAACCGGAGGTCTGTATCCGGGCCTTGGATAATAAGGCGGGCGGTAGTAGGGCGGATATCCCGGATGATGATAGTAAGGAGGTCTGTACATCGGCGGG
>DATCAO010000721.1:0-2774 GCA_036512575.1 Puia sp. | reverse complement strand
AGCTGGTGAATACACGACAGTATTTTATGGTAATTCCCTGGCTGCGGGAGTTTACTATGCCCGTTTGCAAAACGGATCCACTCAACAGGTCAGAACCATGATAAAAGCCGGTCATTGATTAGAAAAGTTCCATATTATCTGCTCACGGTGATGGTTACCTGCTTTTTCTTTTGCCCATGTTTTGCACAAAAAGATAGTATCAGGTATAACTCCACCTGCGTTAGTTATAAGATTGCGTTCGGTTCATCCGTGTTCGACCGCATAAGTTTTCCGGATAAAGTGATCTGGAATTTTGGCGATCCTGCATCCGGATATTATAATAACGCAGGCATTCAGGCGCCCACACACCTTTATGCCGGCATCGGCGATTACCCTGTTTCATTGATAGTGATCCTTGCAGGCGATACCATCAAATTATACGATACCATCCACGTGATCCTCCCGACGACGTATAATTTCGGACCCGACATTTATCTATGTGAAAAAGGAGATACAACCCTCACGGCACCGAATATTCCCGGAGCGGTCTATCAGTGGAACGACGATAGTCTGTCCGCAACCCAGGTTATCCGGGTATCAAAAACAGGCGTGTACACGGTGAAAATTGATGGCTGTGCAGTAACTGATTCTATTGGAATCTTTTTCAGCAACCTGCCGGAAATTAAATTGGGCGATGATCATGTCATGTGTGCAGGAGAAATACTTACGCTGAATGCGTCTACACAGAATGGAAATTATGCCTGGGAATTGAACGGAACCCTGATCCCGGGAGCGACAGACGGACAGCTGGTCACAACAGCACCCGGCGGCCAGTATACGGCCATCGTGACCGTTCCCGGATGCGGAACCTTCCGCGACAGTGCAGATATTACATATTCAGCTTTTGCTGCACCGCCTTTTTCATTGGGACCGGATACGTTGCTGTGTCCGAAAGAAATTTTTCCGATAACGGCAAACGTGACCGGGGCAACGGCTTACATGTGGAACACTACAGAACAAACACAAACGATACAGGTCAGCAAACCCGGTCAGTATTGGGCCTTCGTTCAGGTTTCCAGTCAGTGTGAAGTGGTGGATACGGTGGAAGTCATGTACAGGGGAAATAAAAATCTTGATTTTCATGATACTGCAATATGCAAGGGCAGTACCCTGATCCTGGATGCGGATTTCGGAAATGGAATTTACAACTGGGTTGCAGATCCGCCGCAACGGGATGATCAGAATCAGACCAAACAATCCACTTACTATGTATATGCACCCGGCATGTATAGTGTAGTTGCCCAGGTTGGGCAATGCATTTATAAAGACAGTCTCCAGGTAACATTTAATGACAGCCTTGATTTAAATATCGGCCGGGATACAACACTTTGCATCGGGGAAGCATTTGTACTGCATGTAAAAACGAATGCCAATGATTTTGCCTGGCAGGATGGTAGTGTGGCCCTGAATTATTCTGTGGGCGATTCAGGAATTTATCAGGTGATTGCGAAAAACGGTTGCGGATCGGATACGGCAGCAGTGCATATTACCAGGAAGACCTGTGCCTGTGAACTAACCCTTCCTAATGCATTTACTCCCAATAACGATGGTTTGAACGACAGTTTCCGTCCACTTCATCCCTGTAACATGTCGGAATTCCTGCTAAGGATTTTCGATCGTTACGGTACGCTGGTTTACCAGACAAACGATTTCGGACATGGCTGGAATGGCACATATAATGGAATGCCCGCTGACAATGGAACTTTTGTCTGGATGGCTTCATACAGGAATACCGATACCAAGGCCATGCAGTTCCGCAAGGGATTCGTAGTCGTCGTGCATTAATCAGCACTTTTTTACCCATATATTTTCCCTGCATAGTTAGTCAGCTTGAAGACGCACTGACAGAAAAGCTATTCCTTTCCCCTCTGTGAAAGGCCATCTGAAAGCGGTGAAGACGGCATCCTGACTTTACTATTTAACTGTTAATTACGTTTAATTCCTTTTTCGCTGGTAAATTTTTGTGTAACGGTTTTAACTTTAGATTCTTCTTCTATGAAAAAATGACAATATGAAAAAGCTGATTTTTTTATTGATCAATACGCTGGTCTTGTCCCTGATTACCCTTGCCCAGGATCCTGGCTGGCCGAGGCAGCTGACCGATAACGGAAACGTGTTGGTAGTATATGCTCCGCAAGTGGAGGATTGGCCACAATACGAGACACTGAATTTTCGAATGGCTTTTCAGCTCACACCCTACCAGAGTAAGCTGGTCGTGGGGGTCGTTTATCTCAGTGCGACTACTTCGGTAGATACTTATGACCATATGGTGAAGATCTTTAACCTGAATGTTACGGATGTGCATTTTCCTTCCCTGGACCCCACCACGGCTGCCAGATTAGGACAGACCGTAAGAACTTTTTTAAATGCAACCCAAACATTTAATATTTCCATGGAAAGAATTGTGGCATGCACACCGAAAAAACAAGCAATGCAAACCACAGAGGTGAAAAATGACCCTCCCACAATTTATGTGAGCAATTCTCCAGCCATTCTATTACAGCTCGAAGGTCAGCCTGCACTGGCTGATGCCGCTAAGAACGGCATACAGTATGTGTTCAATGCCAACTGGCCTTTATTTTTTGATAAAGGGACTTCCAGGTATTATTTATTTGATGACAATGAATGGCAAAATGCAACTCAATTGTACGGCCCATGGACATTCACTTCAAAACTTCCGTCATCCATGAAAAGTTTAGCCAATGACGACCATTGGAAAACTTTACTGAAGGGTG
>DATCAO010000720.1:0-3968 GCA_036512575.1 Puia sp. | reverse complement strand
CATGCCGTCATATTGGATGTTGGTTGCGGACTGGGTGATACCACGAGGATGCTGCTGGAGCATTTCCCGGGCTCTTCCGTCACCGGACTGGATGGGGATTCCGCTTTGATTGAAGCTGCAACCAGAGGAAAATCAGCCTTGGATGCCAAGCTGGAGTTTGTTTGTGCAGACGCTTTGGGTCTACCCTTTGACAACAATCGTTTTGATCTTGTTTTTACAAGATATTGTTTACATCACCTTCCATCAGCGATGGATGGACTGATGGAAATGAAACGCGTGTGCAGGCCAGGAGGTTTTGTATTTGCCCAGGAGCCGGACATCAATAACATCATCTCCTATCCGGAAAGCTGGGCTTATCAAAAACACAAAGAATATTTAAACATGCTGGCTGCAGATGCGTTAGTAGGCAGAAAACTGATCCACTATTTCAGACTGCTTCAACTGCCACGTATAGCGCATCACGTGGAATCAGTAATTGGGGATGAAAAAAATCAGCTTAAAAAATTTCTTTCCATGACCGGATTTGCCATTGGCAATGCTTTGATAAAAAACAAACTGGCAACAAAAGAAGAACATGATGTTTTCGTAGATGAGCTGCAAAGAGCTCAACACGATGACGAAATAGTCATCATCATGGCACCCAGCATTGCTGTATGGGGAATCAAATAATATCTTCCAACCCAATTCAATCGCATGAAGATTAATTTTCCATATCGATACCGCGTATTGATCATGTTATTCTTCTTAATCCTGATTACTTACCTAGATCGCATCTGCATCTCGCTGGTTGGCGTCAGAGTAAAAAATGAATTCCATTTAAGTAATACGCAGTTTGGTTATGTGCTGGGTGCCTTTTCACTGGCTTATGCCTTGTTTGAAATTCCAGCCGGTATTATGGGTGACCGGATCGGTCAGAAAAAAATGTTCGTCCGAATTGTCCTCTGGTGGTCTGTATTTACGGCCCTGACGGGTGCGGCAACAGGTTTTATTACCCTCCTATTCACCCGGTTTTTATTTGGCGTGGGTGAAGCCGGCGCTTTCCCTAATGGCTGTGGTACCATATCACGCTGGTTTCCTGCAGGTGAAACGTCTAAAGGCACTTCCTGCTTAATGATCGGTTCCAGTACGGGCGCAGCGATAGCACCATTAATCGTTGTTTCTATTGCGGCTTCTTATGGATGGCGTGCCCCCTTTTTTGTCAATGGACTCATCGGATTGATCTGGGTGTTGGTCTGCCTGGCATGGTTTAAAAATGAGCCGAAGGAAATGCGACATATTTCGGTAGAGGAAAAGTTATTTATCGAAAATAACCGGCGCTTCATTCGTCCTCAATCTAAATTTCCGTGGCAGTTGGCATTAAAAAACCGCAACATATGGGGCTTGGCACTGGCAGCTTTTTGTTCGCAATGGGCGCTTTATTTTTTTGTTGCCTGGATGCCGCTTTATCTGCAGGAAGGAAGGCATTTCACTGAAAATGAAATGAAATTTACCACATCTTATTTATTTGCATTTGGTATGGCTGGCGGGCTGCTTGCAGGGTTTTATATCGACCGGTTTGTAAAAAAAAGGGGATTGAGGCTGGGTCGCCGTTTAATCAGCATGGGTGCATTTGGTATCATGTGTATACTGTTTATTTCAATAGCGGTCACCACCAGCAATACCGTTGTTTCGGTCTGTCTGATGTGCTGCTATTTTTTTGTACCGGTGAACGGTATAAATTATTTTTCTGCCTGTGTGGATATTGGAAAAAATAACGCCGGAACGGTTGCCGGGATTATTAATTTTACCGGAAGTATGGGTGCTTTTGCCCTCTCCATTTTTTTTGGAAAAATTGCCGATATAACAAACAATTTTAACACCCCTCTTTTCGTCATTGCAGGCGTTTTATTAATCGGATGTCTGTTGTGGTTGTTGATTGATGCGAGCAAAGAATTATCATCGGTCATACCGGGTCGTGAACCCAATGTGATATTCCAAGCAAACTGATATCTATAACGTCTCCCGATCAGGGCTGAAGCTTTATCCATTTACAGCAAATATCAAAATAAACACATTTATTACAACTCCGTCTGGGATCGCAGCAGTTACCGTGTAAAAGCGAAGAGCCCGGTCCCGCTGCAGTCGCGAGATGGCCATACAATCAAACGGATAAATTTTACGGCGTTTCGGGCGAGACCAATTCTGTACTCATCATTCCTTTATTTAAAGTAAAAAAGCTGGGAATATTCTCTATCCCCTTACAATTTACTAACCTATCTTTAGACAATATCAGTTTTAAATTGAACCGGAAAACTTCACATTTCCCCAACAAAGTTAGCTATGTATATCATTTTACTATCTGGACTGGCTTCTTTCTCTTTTTGCCTGGTTTGCCTCTATCCCGGGGCCGAAGCATCACATAAGAATTTCAATCAGGAGATTATAACAAGCATGCATACGATTACGGACATTAAGACGGAGGAGGTACTGTATAATTCAAATGGTAAACAAGCCAGAGGGTATATTGCTTATGATGAAAACCAAAAGGGCAAACTTCCTGTTGTTATTATTGTGCATTAATGGTGGGGACTAAACGACTTTGCAAAATCCCGCGCCAGACAGATTGCAGCACTGGGTTACTTTGCATTTGATGCTGACTTATTTGGAAACGGACAACTGGCCAACAATCCAGACGAAGCCAGAGCATTGACAAAACCCTATTATTTAAATCCTGAAAACACGCTGAAGCCCATAGAAGATGCAATAGCCAAAGCAGCAACTTTTCCTCAGGCTGATATATCAAAAGTGGCTGCCATGGGTTATTGTTTTGGCGGATTCGTTGTCGTAAACGCAGCAAAACTTGGTGCTCCGTTGAAAGGGGCAGTAAGCTTCCATGGGAGACTGAAAGGAGTTCAACCAAAAAATAATCTTCTAAAAGGCAGGATCCTGATTTGTCAGGGAGGCGATGATGAATTTGCACCGATGTCTGATCAGATCGCTTTTAGGAAAAGCATGGATTCCGTAGGTGCTCAATATATCTTTATTACATATCCTGGCGCCAAGCACGCCTATTCAAATCCGGATGCAACTGCTCTGGGAATTAAATTCAATATGCCCCTCGCCTATAACGCCAGCGCAGATTCGGCATCATGGAAAGATATGCAGTCATTTTTCGTTTCTGTATTTAATTAACACGGATTGTCTGGTTTCTAAAAGCAACTTCGAAGACGGTCAGCCTGAACCCCGATGACGTTCAGTCTTTTGTGATTGGAAAAGACAGCTTTGTTGTATTAAATAACATTAAAGCCAACCCCATGTCTGGTCATTTCAAAAAGGATTAATACTATACCCAGTGGAATAAACAGTGCCAAAGCGCCGATCCCGGGTACTCATAAAACATTGTAACTCGATTGATTACAATGTTTTGATGTTAGTATATGTCTTTCCCCTTACACTTTTTACCTCTTTCGTTTACTTTTTATGACACTGATGCAGCACCCGGAGAATGCCGTTTTTTGATCGCTTATTCACTTTTTTTTTATTTGCTATCCAAAAATAATCAGGAAATAGTTACCTTAAATACATGGTTTGCGTATTTTCAATTTGTTTCAATTGCGCCAGATGAAACACAATTTTTTTACTACCTTCTTCATTTTCCAATTTGCAATAATCTCGATTTGTGTCGGACAGTCTGAAAACAATATTAAAATATATTCTATCCGTTCAGTGAATAGTGAAACCTCTTTCCCCGATAGCGATTGGATGGCTATTGACCATCCAGAGCAATTGGGATGGCCCGTTCAAAAGTTGGACAGTTTTAGAAGTTATATTATAGACAGTTCGGTCGTTACGGGTCTGATGATTATTCATAAGGGCAAAATAGTTTTTCAATATGGCGACATTGCAGAAGTTAGTTATATTGCTTCCTGCAGAAAAAGTATTTTGGCCATATTGTATGGCGAACATATAAAGTCGGGTGAAATTCATTT
>DATCAO010000719.1:0-2318 GCA_036512575.1 Puia sp. | reverse complement strand
CGCCCATCTGCGTCACCACTTGATATCGTTGTGCGGCTTCTGTGAGAAAACGCGCTTCATAAATATCATGAGTCAAAGGCTTCTGCAGGTAGAGATGTTTCTTCAGCTTCATGGCGCTGAGCCCGACGATGGCGTGATTGTGATCCGGGATGGCGACGGTTACCGCGTCGAAGTGTTTATTTTCTTTATCAAACAATTCACGCCAGTCCGCATAAAATTTCGCATTCGGAAATTCTTTCCTTCGCGGTGCCGCCTGGCGCTCATCCACATCACAGAGATAGGCGAGCACGGCATTTTTCCTGGGTGCCGTGGCATAATGGTGAATGTCATTCTCCGCTTCCCCTCCGCATCCGATGGCGGCAATATATAATTTATCACTCGGTGCCACATATCCCTTGCCGCCCAATACAAATCGCGGCACAATATAAAAACCTGCGGTAGCCATTGCTGCCTTTTTTATAAAATCGGCGCGGCCAATTCCTTGGGCGTCCGGGCTCCCCACTTTTTTTTTCATGATGTCATTTTTATTTTTTGGCTAAGGGCTTTACAGAAACTTCTTTGATAAATACCACGTCGTCATCGCCGTGGTTTTGCAAACCGATATATCCTGCGTTGGGCCTGATGCCGTGGTAGGGTTCAAAATCAAATTTGCGCTCAGGCACCGGATCGCCTTCCATATAGTCCGTTACTTTTTCTCCGTTCACATACACGATGGTATGCGGTCCGTCTAAAGTGATTTCCATAATATTCCACTCCGGACCAGGCTTACCCGGTTTTGCCAGCGGTTTGGTAAGCGAATACAAAGTGCCGGTGATGTGGTATTCATCTTCTTTGGAAGTTTCCGGATGATTGTCGATCTGCACTTCATATCCATAGAAGACGGGCATCCAGGGTTCCTTGGGTTCGATGGGAATCCGGATGAAGACGCCGGAATTGCTGTTGAACTTTTGCATCTTGTATACCACGCGGATCGTGCAGTTCTCAAATTTTCCTTTGGTGGAATACAAAAGTCCCATGCCGCCCTTGCTCGTGATCATGCCGTCCACCACGAAATGCTCTCCCGGTCCCACCTGCTTCCAGCCGGTGAGATCTTTTCCATTGAACAGGGGAGTCCATTGATTGTCCTGGGATTTGAGTGAACTGAAGCAAAAACAGCAAATGAAAATCAGGAAGACTGTCTGAACAGCCAGGTATAACTTATGCATAGCGAATCGTTTGATTGGGAGTTAAAATTATAAACAAAACCCGTCAGTTGGTTAAAAGCCCGAAATAATTCCGCCACCTCGCCTGGGCCAGGGCTTCAGTGGTTAAAGACCGCCAACTGCCAACCGTCAACGGTCAACGGTCAACGGTCAACCTCGATCGCACGAATTTGGCCGCTTTGATTATTTAAGGTAAGATTGCGTGTCTTTCACCATTCTTCCTCCTCTAACGATTTTGCATGAAAAGAAGCAAGTACATGGTCGGTATCGTGATGCTGACCTTTTTTGTGATCTCCTTTCTCACCAATATTTTCGGGCCGCTGGTCCCGGATATCATCAAAGGATTCAACCTCAGCCTGACCCTGGTCGCCATCCTGCCCTTTGCATTTTTCATCGCCTATGGCGTCATCTCCATACCGGCAGGTATGCTGTTGGAGAAATACAAAGAGAAAAAAATCATGGTGACGGCATTTCTAGTTGCCTTTGCCGGTTCACTGATCCTGGCCCTGTTTCCGAATTATCTGTCTGCCCTCGGCTCCCTCTTCCTCATCGGCTGCGGCATGGCCATGCTGCAGGTGGTGATCAATCCGCTGCTGCGGGTTTCGGGAGGTGAAGAAAATTATGCCTTCTATTCCATCCTCGCGCAACTGATTTTCGGACTGGCTTCTTTCATCAGCCCATTGGTTTATTCCGGCATTGTTCTCAACCTAAACAAAGGCAGCGGAGGTAATGTGCTTTTTAAAACACTGGGTAACCTGGTTCCGCCAGACCTGCCCTGGATTTCCATGTACTGGCTGTTCACTATCATCTGTCTGGTGATGATCGGGATTATTCTGGTTTCGCGTTTTCCGAAAGTGGAGTTGAAATCGGATGAAAAAGCGGAAGCCCTCAGCGTGTACAGGATGCTGTTTAAAAAAAGAGTGGTGATCCTTTTTTTCCTTGCCATCCTTTGTTATGTCGGAACCGAACAGGGCGTCGCCAACTGGATATCACAATTTTTATTCAGCTATCATGGTTATGATCCGCAGAAAACGGGCGCGGATATTGTCGCCTATTTCTGGATCCTGATGACGGCCGGCGGCGTGCTGGGTCTTTTATTAGTAAAACTCATGGACA
>DATCAO010000718.1:0-3894 GCA_036512575.1 Puia sp. | reverse complement strand
GGCACGGGCTGCTGATTTTCTGGTGGTCGGTTTAAATTCTGATGATTCCGCCAGAAGACTCAAAGGTGAAGGACGTCCGGTAATGGATGAGAATTCGCGTGCACTCATGCTGGCTTCCCTGCTCATGATTGATGCGGTGATCATCTTTGATGAAGATACCCCGCTGGAACTCATCGAACTGGTTCGGCCTGATGTACTCATCAAAGGAGGAGATTATACCCTGGAACAAATTGTCGGTGCCAAAGAAGTGATGGCGTATGGCGGACGGGTATTGATCAATCCCATCGTTCCCGGATTTTCATCTACCGGAATTATCGGCAAGATCAGAGCCTTGTAAATGTGGCGAATGTGGAATTGTGGATATGAGGGGATAGGGAAATGAAATGTGAAAATGATAATGTGAAGGTGAAAAAAATTAGTTTTTCTATTTGTTACAGATATCCGGAAATCTCAGAGAAAACCTTCTAATATCCCTGCTTTAGAATATACGTTCTGGAATTTTGAGACCCTAAATAATTTTCTTATTTCCAAATTGTAATTCGTCATTTCATTTCTCCATCCCCTCATATCCACAACTCCACATTCACCACATTATTCAAGTCATCCTCGATACATCCTCTCCACCTCCTGCACGATCACCTCTATTTCATGATCATCCCCCTGGGCATCATAGGGCTGTTTCAGGCTGCTGCCAAAGAAAAATGCAACGGTCTGCCAGATTCGTGCTGAGAAAGTTCCACGGTATTCTTTTATAATGTCGTAGCAGTTATTGCCCGTCTGCCTGTTAATGAGTTTCATCAGTATTTTCCCCTGGTATACAGAAAGTTTTTCCATGGGGTCAGTAAATTCCTTCTTTATTTCCTTTTCTTTACTCTTGATAAAATCCTTCCTGTCCGACTCGGAGTTCATCGTGGCCAGTTGCATATTCATTTCATTCAGGATCATGCCCGCTTTTCGCGCATAAGGATAAGTAACATACACCGCATTCCTGAGCCTTGTCAGCGCTTCACTACGTCTGCGCATAGCCCTTGGCATGGGGCGATATATATAAACGAGTATCAGCGACTTGAAGGGAATGGTATCGCCATCATAAACGATGATCTGACTCCAGATGGTATCATTTTTACCAAAGCGGTTGTTGAAATGCTGCAGGCTGGAATCCTTTTTCTGCTGCTCTGTTAAGTTGGAAGTAGGTTGTTGTGCAAAAACAGTCTGCACCGCAATCATCAGGATAAACGGTAAAAGAAAAACGGGGTATCGTGTGCGAAAAGAAAGCATCTGGCCTATAAAGTTAATACAAATTCCGGGTCTGCCCAAGCCAGGGGAGGCCGCTATGCAGTCTGTTGAACGGGTTTTCCAATAGCATTTTTTCGCCTGTTGCGGATGCTCATCACAAACCCGGTCATCATGACCAGTACACCAATCCAGACCAGGTTGATTTGGGGAAACATATATACTTTCAGAGATACAAAGGGAACGATATCAGAGGATTCCTTCATCAGGAGCTGAATTTTCTTGTTGTTCAGGACGGATCCCAACTCAACGGCAAGGCTCTGGGCAAAAAGCGTGTCGGCTACGCGATAGATCATATTATCTTTCACATACAACAGTGGAGAGAGACTATACTGCTGACTATCTCGACTGATCACACGGATCCGCGCCAAAAGGGCGGTATCCGAAGTAGTGAAACGATATTTACCTGTGGAGGGATTGATGATTACGCTGTCCAGGATCATCATGCCCCGGGAATAAAAAATTGTGTCATGCAGGGCTACAGGAAAGGATTTGTATCCGGAAGTATCTTTTTGCCTGTCCAGTATATTGGCATAACTGATATAAGTAAAAATGTCCCGGTCGAGATAGTGTTGTTTGTCGGGGTTATTGGAAAAATTCTCCATGCCCTTCGTATTTTTGATCAGGTTGGGCCAGAGATTAAAAGTTTCCCCTGTTTTCTTATCTTCAAATTTCACCTGAAAATAAGTGATATTCCCTGCTGCATTTACTGAATCATTGCTGAGGTATGTGGCATAGTACCTACCCATATCTGTCTTAACATTTTTAAGCAGGGTCAGATTTTCCAAAGGGTTTTCCTTTGTTTTCGGATCGAACGGCAGATTAATCCCCGTTGTATTATGGGAGAGTACTTCTTTTTTGGAGGATGAAATCAGGATGCCCACCAACAGCAATCCAAAACCTGCATGGGCTACAGAGGCACCAGCCAGTCTGAATTTTCCCTTCATGCCTTTGAAAATATATACTGCGTTCGCAACGATGGCGTATACCCCGGCAAAAATGGCCAGGTGAATGGCTGCCTGGTATCCGCTGCCATATACTGCGTATTGGACTCCGCCAAGAATACTTATGCATAGGGAAATGGCGAGCGCAATCGCAGTTGCTGGCAGAAGTTTTTTCAGCACCTGCGGCAGGCTGCTGTTTTTGTACTTGAAATATTGTACGGTTGCCGTAAGCAAACCCAAAATAATCGCGATGAAAATTTCTATCCGGTTGTAGGCGAATTTTGGATCGTCGCCTGTTGTCCAATGGGTGCCAAAGACATTGTTTATTACCGGCAGCGAAGTCGCTACCATGATGAAAAGGGCCGACAGGAAAACCACCAGTGCTCCGATAAACATCCAGAATTCCCGCGACCAGGTGTTCTCTTCCCTGGCCATATGAGGAATCTGCCGGTACCGAATAATAAAGTAGGTGATGGCCGGGAAAAAGAAAACAGTAATCAGCAGGATCAGTTGAAGGTCCATACCTGATCCCACAAAAGCATGAACAGAAGTGTCTCCCAGGATACCGCTTCGGGTAAGAAAAGTTGAATACAGAATCAGGACAAATCCCAATATTAAAAAAAGATAGGTTGCGCGTAATGAATGTCCGGTGGCATTGTAGACGACCAGGGTATGCATACCGGCAACCAGCACCAGCCAGGGGACCAGTGATGCGTTTTCCACGGGATCCCAGGCCCAGTATCCACCAAAAGTGAGTGATTCATATGCCCAGGCCGCGCCCATCATAATTCCGGTGCCGAGCACGCAACAACTGAAAAGTGTCCACGGCAGGGCTGTTTTAGTCCAGGATCCATATTCTTTTTTCCATAGCCCGGAGAAAGCAAAAGCAAAGGGAATCAGGGTGGAGGAAAAACCCAGGAACAATACGGGAGGGTGAATCACCATCCAGTAATTCTGCAAAAGGGCATTCAGGCTTTGGCCATCCTGCATCTGTGGTATGGATAAATAATCAGCACGTTGAAAAATCGGCGCTTCCTGGAACATTTGTCTTACGAGCAGGAAGGGACTGTGCCCGATCTGAAAAGAAAAAACATATACACCCAGGATCATCGTGGTCAGGCAGAACTGCGCAAAACTGATTACCGAAAGCAGGGGCGCTTCCCATTTGCCGGATCGCAGCATGAGTATGGTTCCCAAAACCCCGTTCCACATCATCCACAATAAAAAACTTCCTTCCTGAGCTTCCCATATACAGCTCAGCATGTATTTCGGGTCCAGGTTTCTGCTGGAATGTTCCCAGGCAAAATTATATTCAAAATAATGCTGGCGGATGATATAAAAAATAGTGGCAAAGACAATGAAAACAGAACCCATATTCAGGAGGAATGCGAAACGCGCCATTTTTCTCCAGGAAGCCGTCTCCGTGATGGATTTGGCATTGGCCATTTTGAAATAAGCCATCGTGGCTACCGCGGAAGCAGCAAAAGCGAGTACAACAAAAAACTGCCCCAGCTTTCCCGGCATCAAATGTTCGCCAACGTACTCCATAATAACTATTGGGTTTGGTTGAGATTCTTTTTCGCAGCTTCCGGATCATCCTTGTATTTGGAGGGGCATTTGATCAGGATTCCGTCTTTTTGCGTGATCTCAAAAACGT
>DATCAO010000717.1:0-16071 GCA_036512575.1 Puia sp. | reverse complement strand
TAAACAACTCGAGAACATTTTTTTTATTCAGCTGATAAGAGAATAATCCCTGAATATCCGAAGAGGAAGGTTCATAAGTTCCTTTTGTTTCCTGGGCACCCAGGATATTTGTAAAATTTCGGTTCCTTGCCCCAATGATATAACTAAACCGGTTATTTTTTGAAACGCCTTCCAGCTCCAGGCCCTGTTCCAGTAAGCTGATATAAGCGGCTCCTCCGAATGTTGCTGGCTTTTTATACTGAATGTCGAGTACGGATGAAATTTTGTCTCCGTATTTAGCCTGGAAACCGCCATTGTAAAAATTGACATTATGTGTCATTTCAGGATTGATGAAACTCAGGCCCTCCTGTTGCGCATTGCTGACGAGGTAAGGACGGAATATTTCATAGTCATTCACATAGATTAGGTTTTCATCATAGTTTCCGCCGCGGACATTGTACTGACTGGTCAGTTCATTATTGGAACCGACATAAACTTTAATGAGACTTTCAATGCCTCCGGTGGGTGTGGGGATATTGATTGCATCTTTTGGGTTAATCCGGATAAGTCCGGCTTCTTTTCTATCTCGTTCGTCCGTGACTGTCACATTCTCCAGCTTGGAAGTTGATCTTTCCATATGGATCACAACCCGCTCTTCTTCTTTGTCGTTCAGGATGAAATTTTGCTGAAGACTTTTATAGCCGGTATAGGAAAAAACAAGAGCGAACGCTTTATCTGCAGGCACGCGCATGCTGAATGTGCCTCAATCTGAGCTGACCAACCCTGTTTCACGGCCAAGCAGGATTATGGAAACCTTAACCAGGGGTATTTCATTCTCATCCAAAATTTTCCCGGATACGATTGCACCGGTTTTTTGGGCAAGCAGGTGTATACAGGGAAATAAAATGAAGGATATGAGAATGATACTTCTCATGCGATCCGCTTCAGGAGCCGGATGGTTTCTTTTGGGTCATTCGCCTGAAATATGCTGCTTCCCGCAACCAGTATATCTGCACCGGCTTCCACGAGGGCTGAAGCATTATCCAGGGTTATCCCTCCATCCACCTCGATGAGAATATCCTTCCCGGTTTTGAGTATCATCTTTTTCATTTCCCGCACTTTTTCCAGGGAATGGGGAATAAATGACTGACCACCGAAACCGGGATTAACGGTCATAATCAGCACATGGTAGAGGTCTTCCAGAATGTCCTTTAGAAATTCTACCGGTGTATGCGGGTTGATGGCAACGGCGGGTTTCATACCCAGGCTCCTGATTTGCTGGATATTGCTGTGCAGGTTTCTGCAGGTTTCCAGGTGAACGATCAGGATATCTGCTCCGGCTTTTTTAAATGCGGGTGTGAGTTTTTCCGGTTCTTCTATCATTAAGTGTACATCACAGATTTTTTGCGTTGCTCTTCGAATGTGTTCTATCACCGGAATTCCAAAACTGATATTGGGTACAAATCTTCCGTCCATAACATCCAGGTGAAACCAATCGGCCTCACTTTCATTGATCATTTTACAGGCATCTTCCAAATGAAGAAAATCAGAAGCTAGCAGCGAGGGAGCGATCAGTGCCATGTATGTAATATTAAATTCCGGCTGTTTAAACAAATGTAGGGTTACTGGGAAGGATGAGCAAATCCACTGTCCAGGTTTTGAATCCTTTGCCTCGCCTCCGAAAAATTTTTATCGAGTGAAATGGCTTTCTGGTAATTGTTGATAGCGTCCATTTTTCGATGCTGAATCTCATAACAACGGCCAAGCCAATAGTAAGCATCCGCATCGGTATTGGTAACGGTAATGGCCATGTTAAAAGTCTGCATGGCCGCCTGAATATTTTTCATCTGGAAATAAGCCCTCCCTTTTTCGAGGTAGGCATCGGTCGTTTTCCAGTCGCGGGCTATACAGGAATCAAACTGTATTATGGCCCTGGGATACTGTTTTACGTTGGCAAAATATATGCCTTTTATAAAAAAAGGGTCTATCAGCAGGCGTAGTGAATCTTGCCTGAGGATGAAATCGCAGATCTCAAGTGCCCTGGGATTCTTCTGTTCTGCAAACAAGTGAGCCAGTTCCAGTCCGTAAGTATCAACGCCCTGAATGGTATAGGCATTTTGTAGAGCTTTGATAGCCCCTACGGTATCTTTTAATTGCTCCAGCAGCAGAGCTTTTTCATAAAAAGTTTCCGGTTCAAGGGAATCTTTGGCCAGCATATGATCATAAAGAGCCAGCGCCTGACCGGGGTCACCGGAGCCTGCATAAGCATCTGCTAGCAGCCTGCCTACCTGGGGATCGCCTGGAAAATCCTGAAGTAAAGTGTCCAGTAATTCGAGCCTTTCCTTATGTTTTCCAAGTATTTCCAGGTTTGCCGCGAAGGGAAGGGCTATTTCCAGTCCCCGCCGGATCTTCCACGCTTCTGAAAAATCGTTGTAAGCCAGTTCATGCGCGTTTTCCTGACTAAGCCGGGTTGCCCGACGCAGGTAAAGCATGGGATCCTGTGGGAATTGCCTGATACTGTCGTTTAGAGGTTTATATAGCGGATTGTTTTCCACGGTGGCATCTACGGAATCAGAGCTGCCTTTCTTGCCGGTACAGCCAATAGTTGCAATTGAGAGTACGATGATAAAACGAATGGCGTATTTAGACAGGGACATCGGGCAAATTTAAATCATTCCCTGCCGCTATGGCGTTCGGACATCTAAATGAATTAATTTCATGCCAAACTAAGCCCCATGTTTTCTGTCCTGCTCCAGGTTCACAATATTCTTCGTTGGGTGATTTTACTACTGCTCATCCTTTCCATTATTCAAAGTTTTATAGGTTGGATTAAACGACGCGAACTCCGGGAAGGTGATGCCAAACTCTGGCTGTTCACCATGATCAGCGTCCATACAACCCTCCTGATTGGCCTGATTATATTATTCTTTGGCAGGTACGGCATCCTGAGTACCGGACTGCCGGAAGGGAGTAACCTGATGCAGGATAAATTCTACCGCTTTTACTGGGTGGAACACCCGGTGGGTATGTTGATTGCAACTGCTCTGATTACGCTCGGGCGCGGGATGGTAAAAAAGCAAATCACCGACCCTCTGAAATACAAAAGGGCATTCTGGTATTTCGTAGTTGCTCTTTTAATTATCCTGGCCTCCATCCCCTGGCCTTTCCGGGACGTGGTGGGTCGGGGTCTTTAAATAACTTTCTTCCGATCGGATCTGGATCTGTTTAGCATATTTTTTTTATATTCATATCCTCAAAAAAGGGTCATATGATCAGATTTCAGGACATCAAAGTGGGAGATTTTATCCAGGCCGATTTTGGCGGAAAACGGTTCGATGGGCAGGTAACCGAAATAAATCATGAGGACAAACAGATATGTGTGCATAACGGGGATCAGGATGACTGGTTTGAACCCGGCGACCTTTTTGCTATCCCCGTCGACGACGCCCAATTAACCAAACTGGGCTTTGAAAAGCATCTGAATGGAGATCAAACGGTCAAATATCTGCGAGGCCCTTTTCGGATCCTGATTCCAGGGGAGGGTCAATTTAGTGAAATGGAGATCTGGTACCGGGAAGACAGGCGCCACATCCACCACCACCTGGGCGTGCACGAACTCCAGAATAACTACCACCAAATGACCAAAGTAGACCTTACAAGGGTCTGATTTCAATGTTTTAACAGGTTTTTGACCTCTCAGCCGGCCTTTTTGGCCGGAGATGGATATTATATTCATTGAAATTTTATTCTTTCGCTGAGTAATATTATCTTTGCGCTCCCAAAATCTATGGCTAAACAAGCGCTCATTAAACAGGACGGCTCAATCGTCGAAGCACTTTCCAACGCCATGTTTAAGGTGAAACTGGAAAATGGACATGAAATACTGGCTACTATTTCAGGGAAAATGCGGATGCACTACATCAGGATTTTGCCTGGAGACAAAGTAGGAGTGGAAATGAGTCCTTATGATTTAACCAGGGGCAGAATTATATTTAGATATAAATAAAAAAGCAGAAGGCTTAAAGCATAAAGCTGAAAGCAAAGAAAAAAGATAACAATACTTGTATGAAAGTTCGGGCATCCATCAAAAAGCGCAGTGTTGATTGTAAGATCGTGCGTCGAAAAGGTAAGTTATACATCATCAACAAGAAAAATCCGCGTTTCAAACAACGCCAGGGATAATCTGTTGCATGGTTTGTTCTATAGAGTAAAAAATTAAAAATCAGAAGAGTCTTGGGCATCAGGCCAGGGCCTTCAGCTTAAAAAGTAAAAGATGGCGCGTATTGCCGGTGTAGATTTACCAAAAAACAAAAGAGGCGAAATAGGTCTTACTTATATTTTCGGAATTGGACCTTCAACTGCCAAATATATTCTTAACAAAGCAGGTATCAGCTTTGATAAGAAGGTCAATCAATGGAATGATGAGGAATTGAATTCAATCCGTAATATCATTACCAACGAACTGAAAGTGGAAGGTGCACTCCGTTCAGAAGTGCAGATGAGCATTAAGCGTTTATTGGATATTGCCTGTTACCGCGGTGTCCGTCATCGTAAAGGCCTGCCGGTTCGTGGACAGCGCACACGTACCAACAGCCGTACCCGCAAGGGAAAACGCAGAACAGTTGCCGGGAAAAAGAAGGCACCTAAGAAGTAGGGGAGTATGGGAGTGAAGGAATTTAATTTTATAACACCAATCCAGAGTCGAACCAGATCCGGGGTGTACGGGGAGGACGACTCGATCTCGTTTAAAGCGGGAGATTTTTATAACCAGATTACCTAATTCGAAAAATGGCAAAAGCACAACAGGTTACCAGCGCAAAGGCAGCGGCAAAAAAAAGAGTGGTTAAGGTAGAAGCGTACGGAGACGCGCATATTTCTGCCAGTTTCAATAACATCATCATCAGCATTACGAACAAAAACGGCCAGCTCATATCATGGAGCAGCGCCGGAAAAATGGGTTTTAAGGGCTCCAAAAAAAATACCCCCTATGCGGCGCAGATGGCTTCAGCCGATGCAGCTAAAACAGCGTTGGATGCAGGACTGAAAAGAGTGGATGTATTTGTTAAAGGTCCGGGATCAGGAAGGGAAAGTGCGATTCGCTCCCTGGCTAATAACGGGATAGAAGTGGTGATGATCAAAGACGTTACACCCTTACCACATAATGGTTGTCGTCCCCCAAAGAAAAGAAGAGTTTAATTTATATTTTATAACAAGCTGAGCAGGATTTCATTTTAAGATTTTTTATAATCCTGTTCGGGTACTGAAAAATCTACTACTCAATATGGCACGTTACACCGGTCCAAAGACAAAGATTTGTCGCAAATTTGGAGAACCTATTTTAGGAAATGCAAAATGGCTGACTAAAACCAGCAATCCTCCCGGACAGCATGGCGCTACTAAAAAGCGTAAAACACTTGGAGAATATGCAATCCAGCTAAAAGAAAAGCAAAAAGCGAAATACACTTACGGTGTGTTGGAACGGCAGTTCCGGAAGACTTTTGACGAAGCTTCCCGCAAAAAAGGCGTTACCGGTGAAAACCTGATCCGCCTGCTCGAATCCAGATTGGATAATACCGTTTATCGTCTGGGCATTGCCATTTCGCGGCCCGGTGCCCGCCAGCTGGTTTCTCATAAACACATAACTGTTAACGGCGAAGTGGTGAATGTGCCTTCATTTCAACTTAAACCGGGAGACAGCATTGGTCTGAAACCCAGCTCTCAGGGTAACACCGGTATTACCAGTGCAGCACGGGGGAAAAACAATAAAATCAACTGGCTTGACTGGAATGAAACGGAAATGAAAGGAACCTTCATTGCCTATCCGGAGAGGGAGAGCATTCCTGAAAACATCAAAGAGCAGCTGATCGTCGAGTTGTACAGTAAGTAAATGTTTTTTTTCTTCATTTGTAAATCGAAAATTTAAATATGGCCATTTTAAATTTCCAGAAACCAGACAAAATCATACTTCAAAAAGCTACTGACTTCGAAGCACAATTCGAATTCAAGCCGCTGGAGCCGGGTTACGGTGTAACCATAGGTAATGCGCTTCGCAGGGTATTGCTGAATTCCCTGGAAGGATATGCAATCATCGGTGTTAAAATTGAAGGAGCTGATCATGAATTTGCTACACTCAAAGGCGTAACTGAAGATGTGGTTGAAATTATCCTGAATTTAAAACAGGTTCGTTTCAAAAAGAAGGTAGATCATGAAGTGGCTCAGGAAAAGATCACACTGAGCCTCAAAAATAAAACCGAATTCACTGCAGCGACAATCGGGGATGCATTGCCAAGCTTTGAAGTGATGAATCCAGGACTGCTCATTTGCACCATGGATGCGTCTGCCCGTGTGGATATCGAAATTACTATTGGCAAAGGTCGCGGTTATGTGCCAGCGGAAGATAACAAACCGAAAGATGCTCCGTTTGGGTATATTCCAACGGATGCCATTTTTACCCCGATAAAAAATGTCCGGTATTCTATCGAAAATACCCGTGTTGAACAAAGAACGGATTTTGAAAAATTGCTGATGGAGGTGGCTACCGACGGTACCATTCACCCCGAAGAAGCAGTAAAGCAGGCTTCACGTATTCTGATTCAGCATCTGATGATCATCACAGATGAAAACATCACTTTCGATAATAAGGAAGAAAAGAAGGAAGATCTGGTTGACGAGCAAACCCTGCAGTTACGTAAGGTATTGAAGACGCCTCTGGAAGATCTGGATCTTTCGGTGAGGGCATTTAATTGCCTTAAAGCGGCAAAAATCAACAGCCTGAGCGAACTGGTAACTTACGAACAGGAAGACCTCATGAAATTCCGGAATTTTGGTCAGAAGTCCCTGGCGGAAATAGAACAGGTTTTACATGAGAGGGGCCTGCACTTCGGTATGGACCTTTCTAAATTGAAACTGGACGACGAATAAATAAAACAAGTATGGGAATATGGGAGTATGAGAGTATGAATCCCCACTCCCACACTCTCATACTCCCATACTCTCATACTTTCCTTAATCTGCTTTACAATTCCTGACACGGTGTAAAGCCTAAACGAACCAAGTCATGCGTCACGGAGACAAAATCAACAACCTCGGGAGAAAGGCGTCCCATCGTAGTGCCCTGCTCAGTAATCTGGCCAGCCAACTCATTAGCCACAAGCGTATCGTTACAACGCTGGCCAAGGCAAAAGTTCTCAGAACGTATATAGAGCCGCTGATTACCAAGGCAAAAGAAAATACTACCCACCAACGCCGGGTAGTTTTCAGCTATCTGCAGGATAAGGAAGCGATCAACGAACTTTTTAGTACAGTTGCTGAAAAGGTAGCTGGCCGGCCTGGAGGTTACACGCGGATCATTAAACTGGGTATGAGATCCGGGGATGCTGCTGAAACCGCTATGATTGAACTCGTGGATTTCAATGAAATCTATGGTAAAGGAAAAGGAGAGGTAAAAGATGCAGGTAAGAAAACGCGTCGTGCGGGAGGAAAGAAAAAAGCAGAAACAACTACAACCGTCAAGGCGGAGCCCGAGGAAGAAAAAGCGGCTGAATAAGTTTAAAAGAATTCATCATACTAAGAAAGCAGGATCCATAAGATTCTGCTTTTTTTTTAATGTTTTTTAGCAGCTGTTCCGGAATGCCCGATAAAATGGAGCTGTGAAAACCTATGTGAATAAATTCCAGACTTCTTCATTTCCAGTCTTACGTGCTTTCCACGAATATTCACTTTCTTTGCAAAATTATTCAGGTAAACTATGCCAACATCACCAGTTCAAAGACAGGCAGTTCTCGTACTTGCAGACGGATCAGTTCACCAGGGGCAGGCATTTGGAAAAACCGGCACAACTTCAGGTGAAATATGTTTTAACACCGGGATGACCGGATATCAGGAGGTTTTCACTGATCCCAGTTATTATGGACAGGTGCTGATCATGAACAGTGTTCATATCGGAAATTATGGAGTGAAGGATGAAGATGTAGAGTCCGACACCGTCAAAATCAGGGGACTGATCGGACGGAACCTGGAAGAACAGTTTTCGCGTATTCAGGCCAAAGGGTCGCTGGATGAGTATTTAAAAGCAAACCAGATCGTTTGTATAGAAGGCGTAGACACACGTGCCCTGGTTACTCATGTGCGCCAGAAAGGTGCCATGAATTGCATCATTTCATCTGAAATCCACGACGTCACTGAGCTTAAGAAAATATTGGCTACCGTGCCCGATATGGACGGGCTTGAACTGGCATCTGCTGTATCTACTGAGAAATCTTATGAAGCCGGAGACCCTGCTTCAAATGTACGCATCGCGGTTTTGGACTATGGAGTGAAACGCAATATCGTGCATTGTATGGTAGAAAGAGGAGCTTTTGTAAAAGTGTTTCCAGCTAAAACATCAGTCGCCACACTCAGGACATTTAATCCCACTGGTTATTTCCTTTCCAACGGACCTGGCGATCCCGCAGCAATGGGTTATGCCATTGAAACCGTTAAAGACATTCTGAAAGAAGATAAGCCTGTTTTTGGCATTTGCCTTGGGCACCAGCTTCTGGCCTTAGCTAAAGAAATTCCCACATTCAAAATGCACCATGGTCATCGGGGTCTGAATCATCCGGTAAAAAACCTGATTACCGGCAAATGTGAGATCACAACACAAAACCATGGATTTGGCGTGGATCCACAGGCTGTCAGGATTAACCCGGAAGTGGAAGTCACTCATGTAAACCTGAATGATGATTCGATTGAAGGCATCCGGCTGAAGAACCGGCCGGTGTTCTCAGTGCAATACCATCCGGAAGCCACCCCAGGCCCCCACGACAGCCGGTATCTGTTTGACGAATTTATAGGTCTGATCAGGAATGCGTAAATAATGGGCTTTTAATAAAAGGGCATCGCCAATCCTTTAAAAATTCTCTGAGCATTCCATCGGAATGATTCGCAGTTCCAGCCCTGAAACCGGCTTTCTTAGTGACTCATTTTCAAATCCTTTACATTAGTTTTAGAATTCGGCAATCAGCTTTGGGTCCAAAAAGCCGTATTTTCGCACTCTATTAAACCTCATCTTTCGTGACATTGATTAAGAGTATTTCTGGCATCAGGGGAACAATCGGTGGAAGGCCCAATGAAAACCTCACTCCACTGGACATCGTGAAGTTTTCAGCGGCTTTCGGCACCTGGATAAAAGAAACCGTTACCCACTCCAAAAAAGTTGTCATCGGCAGAGATGGCCGCCTCAGCGGAGAAATGGTTCGCAATCTTGTCGTGAGCACCCTGACAGGAATGGGTTTGGATGTGCAGGACCTGGGTTTGTCAACAACTCCCACGGTTGAAATGGCGGTTATTGGCGAAAAAGCAGCTGGTGGTATAATCATTACGGCCAGCCACAACGCGCAGGAATGGAATGCCTTAAAACTTCTTAACTACCTGGGGGAATTTATCAGTGCTGAAAACGGATTAAGAATCCTGGAAAAAGCAAACAAAGAAGCGTTTGTATTTGCCACAGTCGACAAACTCGGAATGTATTCTGTAGATAACAGTTACCTGCATAAACATATACAAGCGGTAATAGATTACCCCATGATCGACGGGGCGGCTATTCGTGCCAAACATTTTAAGGTAGTGGTAGATACCATCAACTCAACCGGCTCTCTTTTTATACCTCCCTTACTCAGGGCATTGGGCATTGAAAATATCAGGATCCTGAACGAGGACGTAAACGGGAGATTTGCGCACAACCCCGAACCCCTGCCCGAAAATCTGGCGGGATTAAGTGCTGAAGTAAAGAAGTCAGGGGCTGACCTGGGCATTGCCGTCGACCCCGATGTGGACAGACTCTGTTTCGTTTGTGAAGATGGGACCATGTTCGGAGAAGAATTTACTCTTGTGGCCGTCGCTGACTATGTACTTTCCCAAAAACCGGGAAATACCGTGAGTAATATGAGTAGTACCAAAGCACTTAAGGAGATTACCCTAAAGCATGGGGGGCAATATTTTCCATCTGCCGTTGGTGAAGTGAATGTGGTAAATAAAATGAAAGAAGTTAACGCCGTAATTGGCGGAGAAGGGAATGGAGGTATCATTGCTCCGGATTTGCATTATGGCAGAGACGCCCTGATTGGAATCGGTTTGTTTCTTAGCGCACTGGCCCGGCATAAAAACGGTATGCGTTCGTTCAGGTCCAAGTACCCTGATTATTTTATTTCCAAAAATAAAATTGAATTGGAGAAAGGAGTGAACGTCGACAAAATTTTCGATCAGATAAAAACCAAGTATAAAAATCATCCGGCGAATACAGAAGATGGATTGAAGATTGAATTTGATGAAGATTGGGTTCATCTCCGTACTTCCAATACTGAACCCATTATCCGCATCTATGCGGAAAGTAATTTTGAAACGACGGCGAATAATATCGCCAGGCGCCTGATGAAAGATATCCAGGAGTTTATTTAAGCTCCTTTAAATTGTTGTGCTGATGCAAAGAATTTATTTTGACAATGCGGCGACTACTCCGCTGGATCCCGTCGTACTGGAAACCATGTTACCCTTTTTAACTGAGAAATTTGGAAATCCCTCTTCTATTTATTCTTACGGAAGGGAAAGCAGGATGGCCATCGAACAGGCAAGAAAAACGGTGGCGGGACTTATTCACGCTCATCCCGCAGAAATTTTTTTTACCAGTGGCGGTACGGAAAGCAGTAATGCAGCTGTTCGCGCAGCAGTGCAGGATCTCGGCTGTCGTCACATCATCAGTTCGCCGCTCGAGCATCACGCCACCTTGCATACGGTAACTTATTATCAGGAAAGAGGCGAAGCAAAATTGCATCTGCTTAATGTTTTACCAGACGGTCACCTGGACCTGGATCATCTTGACAACCTGCTCACCGGCATTGGCGAAAAAACACTGGTTTCTCTGATGCACGCCAATAATGAAACCGGAAACCTGCTGGATATTCAAAAGGTAGCAGCAATTTGTAAAAAACATCAGGCAATATTTCATTCCGATACGGTACAAACCCTCGGACACTATGCTTTTGATTTAAGTAAAATGACAGTTCATTTTATTACCGGTGCGGCGCATAAATTTCATGGACCGAAAGGCGTGGGTATGCTGTATATCAATGAGCAAATTAAAGTGAAGCCAAATATTCATGGCGGAGCTCAGGAAAGGAATATGCGGGCGGGAACAGAAAATGTATACGGGATTGTTGGATTTGCCAAAGCGCTGGAACTTGCTTCGGATAGGATGGAAGAAGACAGCCGGTATATCAATGACCTGAGAATCTATATGGCCGATTCTTTGCTAAGAGAAATTCCCGGCGTTGCATTTAACGGGGATGCTTTTGGTAAATCCCTGTATACCGTTTTAAGTGTCAGTTTCCCGAAAACAGATAAGGCAGAAATGTTATTGTTCAATCTGGATATTCATCAAATCTGCGCATCAGGCGGCAGTGCCTGCTCCAGTGGTGCCCAGCAGGGGTCACACGTGATAAGGGCTATTTACCCGGGCTCCGACCGGACTACCGTACGATTCTCTTTCAGCCGTCAAAATACCAGGAAGGAGGTTGATGAAGTGGTTGGCCAGTTAAAGTTGCTGGTATAAGCAGGGGCAAAAAAAAATCCAGTCACTACACTGGATCTTTTTATTTGTTTCAGTAATTATTTTCGAAGGGATCTAGATGGATCTTGGACCAAAAACGGGCTCTTCAGAACACAAATTTACATCTAATCCTTTTTGGTTTTAACTTTCAGTTTCAAAACTTTTACACAGTTTGGGTATTCCTGAAATGTTAACATTTCATTCGAAGGGATATTAAAAGATATTGAAAAAAATGTTAATGACCTTGAACGATCAGCAGCTGGGTTTTAACATTCTGACCATTGGCTGTAAGTCGGGCAAGATAAGTTCCTGTTGGAAGACTACCTGACATAGAAACCTGGGTATTTTGTGTACCGATCAGGGTGGCCCAATTGGTCTCACTGATTTTCTTACCCGAAAGATCAAAAAATTCCAATTTAGCTGAACGCAGGTTCTTATCCGATTCAACAAATACCATATTGTTCTGGATGATGGTCGGATAAATTTTTGTTCCTTCAGCCTGGCTGTTCTTGATTATGATTACCGGTGACTGATTGTGATATCCGTTTTTTCCAACTACTTCAACCCGATAGTAAGACATGCCTGCAAGCGGATGCGCATCTGCATAACTATATTGCAGCTGGTAGTCGTGGGTTGAAATACTCATTTTTGATTTGACACTGTCTATGTCTTCGAAATTAATACCGTCAGCACTCCGTTCTATTGCGAAATAACTTACCCCAGATTCCATCATGGTTGCCCAACTTAAATCCACTACGAGGTTTTCAGTAACCAATCCCTTAAAATTAGTCAGGGTGATGGACATCCCGGTGCTGATGTTATTCTCGCCCAGTGCATTTCCTCCGGACAAAGAAGTTGTTCCCGAATCGGATGGATCATAGGAAATATAACCTGCAGCACGGCTGCTTGTCGTTGCGATGATCAGGGCGGCTAAGATTAATATTTTTTTCATAAAATTGATTACACCCTATATAGCCAAACCCGGTGCCACTATCGTAATTATTTGAATATCAGTAAGATAACTACTATTTTCAGAGCTGTTTTTTTCCCAATCCGGGAAAGAATTACGAAAATGAGCCTTTCAGGACGGCAAAGTTTTTTATTTTGCAACAGATCAGGCAAACGTCAACGCAAACCTGCCATGACCAGGACTACTTCATCGTTACATAGAATTTATTCCATTGACGTTTTACGCGGAGCAGTGATGGTCATCATGGCATTGGATCACGTTCGTGATTTTTTTCATTATACGGCCTCCACAGACAGTCCCACAAATTTGGTGACTACAACTGTATCATTATTTTTTACAAGGTGGATCACGCATTTTTGCGCTCCCACATTTGTATTTCTGGCGGGCATTTCGGCCTTTCTGATGGGTCAGAAGAAAACAAACCGACAACTCGCTGCCTTTCTGATCAAAAGGGGATTCTGGCTTATTCTGGTCGAAATATTGATAGTTACTCTGGCGTGGACCTATAATCCTTTTTATAACCTGATTATTCTCCAGGTGATCTGGGCAATCGGTCTCAGCATGATCATCCTGGGATGCATGGCCTGGCTTTCCCCCAACATCATCTTGTTAGTCGGTTTGATGATCATTGGTTTGCACAACCTGTTGGATTATGCAGAACTCAGCCGTCATGGTCAGGTTAATATCATCTGGGAACTGGCACATCATGGCAACTTCAAGTTAGAAGCTTTGTCTGGCAATCACCTGTTTGTAATCGTTTATGCATTTCTACCCTGGACCGGGATCATGCTGACCGGTTATGGGTTGGGTAGAATATTTACAGCGGGATTTGATGCTGCTGGCAGACGCAGCATTTTGTTTGGATTGGGGACTTCCTTCCTTCTGTTGTTTATCTTACTCAGATACATAAACCATTACGGAGATCCTGTTCCCTGGCATATACAGCGGAGCCAGTTATTTTCCTGGCTTTCTTTTATAAACCTGAGTAAATATCCTCCTTCGCTGGACTATATTACGATGACCCTGGGTACGGCTATGATCATACTGGGTTTACTTGACAGGATTTCCAGGAATTCTTTTTCATTCCTCAGGGTGTTCGGATCCGTTCCGTTTTTTTTCTACGTATTGCACATTTACCTGATTCACACGATTACAGTGATTGTTTTTTTTGTTGAGGGTTTTTCCCAGAAAGATATTCTTCCACAGAACAGTCCCTTTTTTTTCCGGCCCGACCATTTCGGATTTCATTTACCAGGCGTTTATCTGATCTGGGTGCTGGTACTAATCATTTTATACCCCTTATGTAAAAAATATAACCGCTATAAAAGTACCCATTCAAAATGGTGGCTAAGTTATCTGTAAGTTCGGGAGATTACTTATTGTAATAGACCCTTGATTTCGCTAAGTTGTATCAGTGCCTCCACAGGAGTCAGCCGGTTAATATCTGTTTCAGACAACATTTTCCGGATTCGTTCGAAGGTCTGGGTATGGGCATCAAAGATGGACAATTGCAGCTGCGGTGTTGAAATTTTTTTCATTCCTTCTTTCAATGCTGTGGTTTCTCCACCTCTGCTCTCTTCAAGTTGTTTTAAAATCTGATTTGCCCGTTCAATAAGCGATGCCGGCATTCCTGCCATTTTTGCAACATGGATTCCAAAACTATGAGTAGATCCACCAGTTGCCAGTTTACGCAGAAAAATGATTTTGTTTCCCAGTTCCCGGCTGGTGATATGATAATTGCGGATACCTGGAAATTTATTTTCCAATTCATTCAGTTCATGGTAGTGGGTTGCAAACAGGGTTTTGGGTTTACCGGACGACTGATGCAGGAATTCTGCGATACTCCATGCAATGGAAATGCCATCATAGGTAGAGGTTCCGCGACCGATTTCATCCAGGATGATCAGGCTTCGGGACGTGATATTATTCAGAATACTGGCTGTTTCATTCATCTCGACCAGGAAGGTGGATTCTCCTCCGCTCATATTATCGGAAGCACCAACGCGGGTAAAGATTTTATCGGTAAGTGGAATGAATGCTTCTGTTGCCGGAACAAAACTGCCCATATGACTCATGAGCGTGATCAGAGCTACCTGGCGGAGCAGTGCAGATTTCCCACTCATATTTGGTCCTGTAAGAATGATGATCTGCTGGTCCGAAGGATCCAACAATACATCATTGGCAATATATGATTCGCCCGGCGGCAGGTTTTTTTCTATAACCGGGTGTCGGCTTTCTTTCAATTCCAATATGGATTCTTCCCGGATAACCGGTTTTTTGTAATTGAAACGCATTGCATTTTCCGCAAAACAAAGCAGGCAGTCCAGCGTTGCAATCACCGAACAGTTAACCTGTATGGGTGCAATATAATCGCATGCAGCTACCATCAGTTTGTCAAAAAGAGTGGCTTCAATGAATTGAATTTTCTCTTCAGCACCCATGATCTTCTCTTCGTATTCTTTCAATTCCGGAGTGATATATCTTTCGGCATTTACAAGTGTTTGTTTGCGGATCCAGGTTTCAGGAACCTTATGTTTCTGTGCATTGGTCACTTCCAGGTAATACCCGAATACGTTGTTGAAATGAATTTTCAAAGACGAAATTCCGGTAAGGGCAGATTCCTTTTGCTGCAATTCCGCAAGGTATTGTTTGCCACCGGTGGAAATCTGGCGCAACTGGTCAAGCTCTTCATGTACTCCCTGACGGATCATATTTCCTTTCTGGGCGATAGCCGGCGGATTGTCCACCAGTTCCGCGAGAATCTGATCGGCTATCGTTTGGCAGGGATTCAATAAAGCGGCAAGCCGGTTTAAATACATCGAACCCGTGTCAGAACCCAGTGCGCGAATTTGCCGGATTTCATGCAGTCCCCGGCCGAACTGCAATAACTCACGCGGACTTATTTTTTTGGAAGGAATCCGGGAAAGCATTCTTTCCAGATCCCCGCAAACTTTTATATGATGGAGCAACTGGTTCCGAAGATCAGGATTACGGATGAAGAATTCCACCAGGTCGAGTCGTTCACGTATCTGGATGATGTCTTTCAAAGGCATGAGCATCCATCGTTTCATCAAACGTGCTCCCATCGGAGAAACGGTATGGTCCAAAGTTTGCAGCAGCGAAAAATGGTGTTCGCCTCCGGGAAGAAGTTCCAAGTTCCGGACGGTAAACTGATCCATCCACAAATAATTTTCACGGTACAGCCTTTGAATGCTGCTGATGTGCTGAAGGTGCGGGTGTTCGGTTTCCTTAAGGTAATGGATTATAGCTCCGGCTGCGATAATGCCCTGAGAAAGGGTTTCAATTCCAAATCCTCTCAGTGAATGTGTCTGAAAATGTTTAAGCAGGTTTTCACGTGCATATGTTTCATCAAAAACCCAGCTTTCGAGGGAGTAAGTATAAAACCGGTCTCCGTAGATTTCTTTAAACGATTTCTGATGGTTTCGCTGGAAAATGATCTCAGCGGGTTTTAAAGTTTGCAGGAGCTGGTCGATGTATTCCGAAGGGCCTTCTGTAGTGAAGAATTCACCTGTTGAAA
>DATCAO010000716.1:0-3510 GCA_036512575.1 Puia sp. | reverse complement strand
GGCATTGCTGTCGGGGCTCAGAGTGATAGTGAAATTATTGCCTTCTACCAGTTTATGTCCCATGCTTTCCTGCATATCTGTTGCCACGGTAATTGGGTTTATTTTTGGTTGACAAATATAATTACAAGGGAGCTTTGTTTTTTATTGTACCAGGTCGGTTTAGATCTTTTAATTTCTTCCTGATAAACTCAGCAACTTCAGGGGCTCCCAAATTGACTGCCAGTATTTTGCCGGAACCGTCAACTAAAAAATTGCTGGGAAAATAGTGTATCCGCAGATCATCTATAGATTTAGGGTTTGCCCTGTACTGCGTCCAAAGAAGCGGTTTGGTTTGAATAATATGTTTCCATGCTTTCAGATCGGCGGCACTTGAATCGATAGATATCCCTACAATATTAAATCCTTTTATGTGATGCGTTTTATAAAGCTTCATATATGTTGGGAACTCGCTGTTGCAGGCGCCACAATGCGCAAACCAAAAATCAACCAGTGTGTATTTGGATTTGTTTTTTTTGAAAGAAAAACTCTTTTGAGTTCCATTCATATCAGTTAATACCAGGTTCGGCAATATCCTGCCTGTGTCAGTCAATGCCAAATGGGCCAGGTCGTTCCGAATCAATTTCCCGGTCTCCGTATTTTTAATTTTTTCTGACAACACATGAAAAGCAGAATCGAGCCATTTGTTATAACCACTTCCTAAATAATCTGAAATTTTCCAAAGGGCAACATATGAATCCGGATTCTCCAATGCATAGTGATACAGGTATGATCTTCTTAGGTTCAACCCCTGGTAATAGTCATTTACCGTGTCTATCAGCAAAAATTCTTTCGTCAGATAGGAAGTATTGTATTCCGACTGGGTGGCATTTTGTATGCCGACCCTTTCCCTCAGAGAATCTGCGTGACATTCTATTTGCTGATTTCCAGGACCAATATAAAAACGGTCGGTAATATATATCTGGTCTCCGGAAGAAAATTTGAGCATAACATAAATGGGATATGGGAGCCGTTCCTGAATGATAAATTTGCCATTGGACACCGGGACAGGATTAAAACCCATCAACTCCGGGTAATCTCCATAATAACCTCCGCAAAAGATCACTACTGACCCGCTATCCCTGTCGATATGACCAGTTAGGTGAAAAGAATCTGTCATTTGTCCTTTGCAGGAAAAACAATAAACGATGGCAAAAATCGACAGGAGTATTTTCAAAATCGGAGTCTTGTTTTTTGAATCGGCATTTGGCTATTAAAGATATGCTTTAGATAGATTGATTTAACCAAGTGTAAACCGTAGGGAGGTTATTGAGTACACGATGTCGGAACATTTTAACGTTTGCTATTTTGACAAACCGCAAGATAATCACCAGAGGGAAGACTCATAAAAGCAACAAATGGCTTTTAAAAGCCATTTTGTTAGCAGATTTCATTTGTTTTTCTATATTTGTATTAGTTATAATGCCAGTTACTCCAACCATAAAACGCAAAAATTCCCGCCCTGCTAAAAAACGGGTTACCAAACCTTCTGCCCGTTTAGATCCGAAAGAGGCTAAGATTAAAAAGTTTGTAGACGAATTTTACCAGCGGTATGGTAAAATGATGTCCAAGCTTAGCCATGAGTAAATTAAAGCCAATAGAAACTAGCAGCTTCCGGTTATTACTTTGGTATGCCCAGAAAAAGCACTCCAGGAAAAGTGAACCGATTCCGGAATTGAACAGCAATATAGAGGTTAGAATCCTGTTTAAATACCCCATTTCAGAAATATGGAGGCAGGTACTTGTACAAAGGGCTGTTATCTAAAGCAGCCATTCTTTTTTACCTGATTAATAAGAATCATCCATTGTTAAATGGGAATAAACGGATGGCCTGTCTCTGTTTGGAATATTTCTGTTTCATAAATGGCTATTTATTGTCTATTCCTGAAGATCGTTTTTATGATATCGCAAAGGCTGTTGTCCTGAGTGATAATGCGCGAAAAGATGAAACGCTGAGAATAATAATGGATCTCATTAAAATGCACTGGAAGAAATTAAGCATTAAAACATTACACTAAGACGATTGTTGCTTACACTCTTTACAAACAATCATAAAAATACTCAATTACCTTTGCAGGTTATCCGATGGTAGATCGCCTAAATGCAGACAGAAAATCATTGATAAATAGCCCGGTATTATGAAACGATTGCTGAAAGTATTGAAAATTATTTTCCTGAGTGTACTGGCCCTGATCCTGGTCGTCATCATCGGTCTGCTGTTTTACTACCAGTCCATCTATAAAAAAATGCCGCAGCCGCCTGAAATAACGGCTTTCAACCTGAGTTTTTCTCCGCGATCTGATAAACCTGTCTTGCTGCCGGTTCCCAAAAGCCTGCATTGGAACGAAGCCCATTTTACAGTTCCCGCCGTTGTACACTTTCAGGCGCAAAAGGAAAACGCGGAATTCATTCAGAAGATACTCGTCAATCGTTTGAATATAAAAGCCATAACAGGTCAATCAGGTTCATTCCTATTCATAAAAAATAAAACCCTTTCGGCGCAGGCATATACCCTGTCAGTCGGATCCACGCAGATAAAAATAGCCTACGCAGACTCCGCCGGATTATATTATGCATTGACGACCCTCAAACAGATTGCTGACCAGTCCGGACATCAATGGCCCTGCGTTCAGATCATCGACCAGCCCGACCTGAAAATACGCGGCGCCTTATTGGATATCAGCCGGGGCAAAATTCCAACCCTTCAGACTCTGTACGGCATAGTTGATTTCCTGTCGGATTTAAAATACAATCAGTTGCAACTATATATCGAAGGCTTTTCTTTTGCCTATCCTTCCTTCAAAAATGTATGGGAGAAAACAGAAACACCGCTGACGCCCGATGAAATCAAATCGCTCGACGCTTACTGCAAAGAACATTTCATCGAGCTGGTGCCGAATCAGAATTCCCTGGGACATATGGATGCCTGGCTCGCAAAAGACGAATACAAAGACCTGGCGGAATGTCCCAATGGGTACGCCTTATTGGGCCTGATCAACATGAAGACCACGCTGGCACCGTCAAATCCCAAAAGCCTGGAACTGGTGAAGAAGATGTCTGATGATTTGCTGCCCAATTTTTCTTCCGATAAGTTTAACGTCAATATGGATGAACCCTTTGAATTGGGAAAAAACAAGGAGCGCCCTGTCAATGATCCCAAAGAAGTCGCGAAAATTTACCTTGATTATGCCAAACGACTGAATACATATGTGGAAAGCAAAGGCAAAAAAATGATGATCTGGGGTGATATCATTGCTAAAAATCCGGAGATGGTTACTGAAATTCCCAAAGACATAACACTATTGGAATGGCGGTACGAATCCTTTCAGGATTTTGAAAAGATTTGTAAAATATACCAGGCAGCCGGCTTGCATTATATGGTTTGTCCGGGTACGAGCTGCTGGACCAGTTTCACCGGACGCACCGACAATATGCTCGCGAATATTGAGAATGCAGTGCACAATGGAATCAAAT
>DATCAO010000715.1:0-6063 GCA_036512575.1 Puia sp. | reverse complement strand
TGTTTTTGCCAGTGGGAATGCCACATCTTATCCTGAAAAATTTTATGTAGTGGAAGGTACCCTGACCCAGGATTACAGCCGGATCAACCAGTACCGTCTTCCGCCATACGATCGTTTGGATCTGGCAGCGATTTATACGCCAAAGCAAAGGATCACAAAAAAACTGCACAGCAGCTGGGTATTCAGTATTTACAATGTGTACAGCCGGTTAAATCCCTACTTCATTTATTTCGATCAGACCGGAAATCCCTACGACGGCACCCTTCAGGTCCAGGCCAAAAAAGTATCCCTGTTCCCGATTCTGCCCTCTGTTACCTGGAATTTCCATTTTTAGTCTTCCGTTCAAATAAAACTTTATGACAGATCTGAAAGCAGCATTATATTCGCTCCGGTTTCAAATGATCAACATGAGAAAAGCAATCATCATACCGTTCTTTTTCCTCTTCAGCGGAGTAATGGCTCAAAAAGAAAACCTGGATACCGCCATGATGGCTAAAATCCGGGATGAGGGTCTGAATCGGTCCCAGGTGATGGAAATCGTTTTTAACCTCACCGATGCCAACGGCCCGCGGCTGATGCAATCCCCGGGTTATTTCAAAGCAGCAAACTGGGCTAAAAATAAACTGGATTCCTGGGGACTGAAAAATGCGAGCCTGGAATCCTGGGGCAAATGGGGGAAAGGATGGGAGCTTGAAAAATTTTATCTGGCCATGACTTCTCCGTATTACAAACCCATCATTGGATTTCCGAAAACTTTTTCCATGGGTACCCAGGGACTGGCCCATGCCGATGTGATATTGCTTGATCTGAAAGATTCCAGCGCACTGACAGCTTACCAGGGTCAGTTGAAAAACAAAATGATCCTGATCAGGAGAACCGATTCCCTCACACTGGGTTTTCAGCCTGATGCCAGCCGTTACAGTGATTCTGAGCTCACCAAATTAGCCGCTTACGATCCAAAAGCTCCGGTTAAAACTCCGCCTTCACGTGCCATGGAAATTTATATGGCTTCAGCGCGGCTTCTGGCAAGTGTGAAGAAAATGGCTGTTCAGGAAGGCGCACTGGGTATATTAACCAGCAGTGCAAAAAATACTGACGGGACAGTCTTTGTGCAAAATGGCATTCCGTATAATGGAGAAATGCAACCCGCCTGCAATGATATTTCGATATCACTGGAAGATTTTTTTACCATACAAAGATTATTGGAGCACCGGATCCCGGTGTCGGTGGATCTGGATCTTCAGTCGAAAATATTTGACGACGATCAGCAGGGTCACAATGTGATTGCGGAAATTCCGGGGACAGATAAAAAACTGAAAGACCAGCTGGTGATGATCGGTGGTCATCTGGACAGCTGGCAGGCATCTACCGGCGCGACAGACAATGCCGTGGGTTCTGCTGTGATGCTGGAAGTGGTGCGCATCTTAAAAACGGTAGATTTTAAACCCCGGCGCACCATACGAATTGCTTTATGGGGAGGAGAAGAAACGGGGCTACATGGATCCAAAAATTATGTAAAAAATCATTTCACAGACACAACGACAAAAAAATATAATGAGGCTGGCGACAAACTTTCAGTTTATCTGAATCTGGACAATGGATCAGGAAAAATCCGCGGGATCTATCTGCAGGGTAATGCAGCAGCGGCCCCGATTTTCGAACAGTGGTTTCAGCCCTTTCATGACCTGGGCGCTGCAACCCTCACATTGGAAAATACCGGAGGTACTGACCACCTGTCTTTTGATGCGATCGGATTACCGGCGTTTCAGTTTATTCAGGATCCGCTGGAATACGGATCAAGAACACACCACAGCAATATGGACAGTTACGATCACCTGAGTGCTACTGATATGAAACAGGCTGCAACCATTATTGCCGCCTTCGTGGTGGATGCGGCACAGCGTGAAGAAAAGATGCCGAGGAAATAAGCTTAAAGCCTAAGGCATAAGGCTCAAAGCCAGGTACGAGCACAAAACGCTCTACGATTTTTATTTTAAGCCTTAAGCTTTACGCCTTAAGCCTTTAGCTTTACTCCGTTTTCTTATATTGAAAACCAATAACGACGTTTTTCTGTTCTGTTGAGATGATTCGTTCCTCATACTTTTTCTCACCGTCAATCACTACAAGCAATGACGTGTTGGGTGGAATATCCCCCAGGTTTTCTGCCACCATCACCAACTGATGCGGATGTTCCGATGGTTCTATAGTTATATGCGTCGTTATCGGCTGATCCGATAAACGGGCCCTGGAGATAATCAGTTTGTTATCGAAATAGACGGATACCGTGTCGTTATCAATAGCGCCATCGTCATATATCCGGATTTCCAGAATATTGTGATTTACCGTAAGGGTTTTGAGCAGGGCATTCGTTCTCGTTCTAAGCACATAAGGTATAATGACCGGAGTTTCGGGTTGTTTGATTTTTACTGAACTGTCCCCGTTATTTTGTGTTTGCGGCTCAGACTGACCGGCAGGTTTTTGAACCGCGACATGCTGGGAGACTGCTGCAGGGCGAGGTTGTTTTTTGACCGATGTTGTTTTCGGTGAAGTGGTTTTAGCAGGCGTTTTGGCAGTTCCTTCCAAAGATTTGCTTCCGGGATTAGGCGGTGCCGGTGTAATGGGTTTGGCAGGTGTGATTGTTTTTTTCCGGGCCAATAATTCTTTTTCCTTTTTTTCCAGGAATGGCTCTTTGTGAAAATCTGAAGACGAAACACGATGCAGAAAAATGCTCCCTTTTCCACAACCTGAGGTAGAATCAGTCACGCTGGTACTGTAATAAGTTCCCTGCAGGTATTCATCGTCACCCAGTTTGGTATACTGCATAAAACAGGTCATGATGCACACGCCACCGGTTGCAAATCGTACTTCCAGCAATTTCCCCTCTTTCAATAACACTTTTTTTGTTTCTACATTCAGAGAGCCAGTGGCTTCAGCCTTACCATAGAATTCCGTACTCTTATAGGAATAGGTGACCGCTTCAAAATGATTGTGTGACTGGGCGATCTGCACCTCCATTTTATAACGGTCGTCATAATTGCTGCCTGCGAGCCGGTCAATGCCATCGTTTGAACGGAAATGTCCCCGCCAAATGCCGGTCAGATCCTGGGCATGCAGCGCAGATATCGGATAACCAAAAGACAAAAAAATAAAGCATGCTATACCAATTCCCTTTTTCATCGGTGGCAAATTAGATAAAAAAAAAATTAGCAGAATGCCGAGAAAGCGAATTCTGGCAAGAGTTTGTTAATTTTGCAACCCCTAAAGGAATAAAGCGAGGCATGATAAAAATTACATTACCAGATGGTGCGGTCAGGGAATATCCGGAAGGAAGCAGTTCCCTGGACGTCGCTAAATCAATCAGTGAAGGACTGGCGCGGAAAGTTATTTCGGCCAGTGTAAACGGCGAGGTCTGGGATGCTAACCGGCCCATTCAGCAGGATGCTTCGGTGAAACTGCTTACCTGGAATGATCCGGAAGGGAAATCTACTTTCTGGCATTCTACTGCCCATCTGATGGCTGAGGCGGTGGAATCTCTGTTTCCGGGTGTTAAATTCTGGGTTGGACCCGCTGTTGATAACGGTTTCTATTACGATATGGACCTGGGCGGCCGGCAGATTACGGAAGAAGACCTGCGAAAACTGGAAACAAAAATGGCAGAACTGGGTGCAAAGCAAAACCGTTTTGTACGGAAAGAAGTGCCCAAGGAGGAAGCCATTCGTTTTTTCCGGGAAAAGGGTGATGAATACAAGCTGGATTTGCTCAACAATCTGAAAGATGGTGAAATAACCTTTTACACACAGGGTGGATTCACCGATCTCTGTCGTGGTCCCCATATACCCGATACGGGAGCTATCAAAGCACTGAAACTGACCAATATCGCCGGGGCTTACTGGAAAGGGGACGAAAAAAACAAACAGCTGACCCGAATCTATGGGGTAAGTTTCCCATCAAAAAAAGAACTGGACGAATACCTGCTCATGTTGGAGGAGGCCAAAAAACGCGATCACCGGAAGCTGGGCAAAGAAATGGGTATTTACACCATGGATGATGAAGTGGGGCAGGGCCTCATTTTGTGGTTGCCGAATGGAACCATTATCATTGAGGAACTGGAGAAACTGGCCAAGGAAACTGAACTGGCCGCAGGCTACCAGCGGGTAGTGACTCCCCATATTGGCAAAGAAAGCCTCTACCTGACCAGCGGTCACCTTCCTTATTATCAGGATAGTATGTACCCACCCATGGAACTGGATGGAACCCGGTATTACGTGAAGCCCATGAACTGCCCGCATCATCATAAAATATTTGCGGCCGAACCGAGAAGTTATAAAGACCTGCCCCTCAGGCTGGCAGAGTATGGCACCTGTTACCGGTATGAACAAAGCGGTGAATTATTCGGACTGATGCGGGTACGCTGTCTGCACATGAACGACGCACATATTTATTGCAGCAAGGCCGACTTCGCAAAGGAATTCAGGGCCGTTAACGAAATGTACCTGAAATATTTTAAAATATTCGGCATTGAGAAATATGTCATGCGGTTTAGTCTGCATGATCCTGCCAAACTGGGTGAGAAATATGTAAACGAACCGGAACTCTGGCTGGAAACGGAAGATATGGTGCGAAGGGTTTTACAAGACACCAATACACCCTTTATAGAAGTGAAAGGCGAAGGCGCCTTTTACGGACCAAAAATTGACGTACAAATCTGGAGCGCGATCGGACGTGAGTTTACCCTGGCGACCAACCAGGTGGATTTTGCCCAAGGCAAGCGTTTTAAACTGGAATTCACCAACAGTGAGAACCAGCCGGATACCCCCCTGATTATCCACAGGGCACCCCTGGGTACGCATGAAAGATTCATCGGTTTTTTACTGGAACATTATGCCGGTAAATTCCCCTTGTGGCTGGCACCCCAGCAGGTTAAATTGCTACCAATCAGCGATAAGTACATGGACTATGCACAAACTGTACTGGAATCCCTTAAAAATGCGGATATTCGTGCAGCTATTGACGACCGGAGTGAGAAGATTGGTAAGAAAATCAGGGACACCGAACTGGCCAGGATACCTTATATGCTGATTATCGGCGAAAAGGAAGTGACTGAAAATAAGGTGGCAGTCAGGCGTCAGGGTAAAGGAGATCTGGGCTCGCAAGACCTGGAAATATTTATCAATGAATTAAAATCAGAAATAAAATTAAGATCCTGAAAATAACAGCGGGTCTTAACAATCGTTCAACTAAAAACAATAAATGGCATTTCCACCGAGGCCTCCAAGAGGTAATTTTAATCCAAGATTCAGAAAAGAGCAACAACAGGAACACCGTACCAACAATATGATCCGCGTACCCAATGTACGATTGGTAGGAGAGAATGTAACAGTGGGTGTTTATCCGACAGCTGAAGCACAAAAAATGGCCCAGGATCAGGCACTTGATCTGGTGGAAATTTCTCCCAATGCTGACCCGCCGGTTTGTAAAATCATCGATTACAATAAATTTCTCTACGAAAAGAAACGGAAGGAAAAGGAAATGAAGGCCAAAAGTAAGGCCTCCGAAGTGAAGGAAATCCGGTTCACGCCCAATACGGACGACCATGATTTTGATTTTAAAGCAAAACATGCTGAAAAATTTCTGAAAGACGGCGACAAGGTGAAAGCCTATGTCCAGTTTAAAGGACGGGCCATCCAGTTCCGCGAAAGAGGTGAACTGCTGCTCCTGAAATTTGCGGAGCGCCTGAATGAAGTTGGTGTGCTGGAGGGCATGCCTAAAATGGAAGGCAAACGCATGCTGGCGATCTGGGCACCCAAATCACAGAAAAAGAAATCCTAAGCCTGACGCCCAACCGGTTTTTTCCCATGGACATCATACTCATCGGATCCGGCAATACGGCAACCATACTGGGCCGAAAATCAATCGCGGCCGGTCACCGGATCATTCAGGTGTACAGCCGACAGGATGAACACGGCCGTCGCCTCGCACAGTTATTGAATTCAAGCAGCACATCTTCCCTTTCTGCCGTCGAAAAAAAGGCAGACCTGATGATCGTTGCCCTCGCAGACCATG
>DATCAO010000714.1:0-3936 GCA_036512575.1 Puia sp. | reverse complement strand
TGCATCCTCTTTGTATGTGACGCCAAACCAGCTTGCTGCCGTCGGAATGATTTTGATCTGGCCACGCCCTTCATGAATGAACCGGTCCCCAATGATCGGAATGAAAAATTCTGACTTAATATCCTGACCGCTTTTGGCAAGAAATTCACGGAAAATTTTTTCGATGAAAGAAAAGACTGCCGGATCAAAACACCAGAAGTTCATGGAAACCTTTGCACTGTCGAAAACCTGAAATGTATTTCCTCCCTCCTCATATGTAATTTGTCCTTCTGCATTTCGATATATCTTCGTTCTTTCATGAATCGATACCAGGTTATTGCCGGCATCCACTTCGCAAACCCCTCTGCTTACGGATCCGTTTTCTGAAAGTGTTTTGGCCAGATCATATCCTATGATGCTATATGTTGTCGGATTACAGGTGTTGGTCAGGAATGCATATGCTTTTTCAAACGCATCCCTTCCGTAAAAATCATCTGCATTAATCACGGCGAAGGGATCCTGGATAACGGGCTTGGCACATAATACAGCGTGAGCGGTTCCCCAGGGTTTGGACCGGTTGGCGGGAGCGATATACCCGTTCAGGAAAGATTCCATTTCCTGGTAAACGTAGGCAGTCTCTACCTGCTTACCCCATTTGGGTTCAAAAATGTTTTTAAAGTCGGTCGCAAAATCCTTTCTAATGATGAACACGATTTTCTCGAAACCGCTGCGGATGGCGTCGTAAATGGAGTAGTCCATAATCGTTTCCTCTGAAGGGCCAAAAGACTGAATCTGTTTCATGCTGCCATATCGCGATGCCATACCTGCCGCGAGAATCAATAAGGTTGGTTTCATTCATGTAATTTTAATGCGGGCAATTTAATTAATAAACGTAAAAACGTAGATAATTTATCGTGGCGCATATATTCCCTGCTTTGGAAAAAATCAATCTGTCGCACTGGAATCATGCCGCATTCCGGGAAAATGATTTGCAGGTTGACGTTATGCGTCTCGATCAAATTCATCCGGTCGTTTCGGGTAACAAGTGGTTTAAATTAAAATATTACCTGGAACGGGCAAAACATGAAGAAAAAAACAGGCTGATGAGTTTTGGAGGTGCCTATTCAAATCACCTGATTGCTCTTGCCGAAGCGAGCCGATTGTATGGTTTATCTTCTGCTGCTTTTATCCGGGGCGAAGAGCCGGATACCTTATCTCATACTTTACAGGAAGCCAGGGCCATGGGTATGGAACTGCGTTTCCTTTCACGTGCGGACTATGAAGAGAAAAAGAAATCGGCTTTCTTTTTTTCAGACGTCGCTCCCGAAAACAGTGATCTATATATTCCGGAAGGCGGGTCAGGCAGGGAAGGAATTCAGGGTGCAGCCGAAATACTTTCTCTTATACCCACAGTATCGTATGCATATATATGTTGTGCCGTTGGCACAGGGACAACGCTGGCAGGTTTAATTAACAGTGCAGGACCTGAACAAAAAATTATCGGTGTATCTGTGCTTAAAGGAACCAAAGGTTTTGAACCCATGCAAGCGGCATGGCTATCGCCTTCAGCAGTTCCTGATCATATTCATATGATTCACGAAGATCACTTCGGTGGCTATGCAAAAACATGCCGGATTCTTTTTGAATTTATGAACCGTATTTTTTCCGAATCCGGCATTCCCACAGACTTTGTTTATACCGGAAAACTCTTCTATTCCATTGTCCGGTTGGCCACAGAAAACTACTTTCCTGCAGGAAGCCGTATCCTGGTTCTGCATAGTGGCGGCTTACAGGGCAACCGGTCGCTGGCCCCCGGACTACTGCAGTTTTGAGAAGCCCGAAAGCTGTTTTCTTTAAGCGGCCGAAAAGGAGGCTTCCCTTATCTTTGCCGGGATTGAAGATTAAAGATAAGTTCGTGTCATGCGTCTTTTTTGTGCAATGTTTTTATTTTCCGTTTTTATCCTGCCCTATGCAAAAGCACAGGAGACCCTGCCCGGTTTTTCAGCTTCCCTGAAGGCAAACGGAAAGGTGCTGATCAGCTGGAGAAATGGGTACCCTGCCATTAACCAGATCAGTATACAAAGATCTGCAGACAGTCTCCGGAATTTTACCACACTTATAACTGTACCGGATCCACGCGTTCCCGAAAACGGGTTTGTAGATGGCAGAGCCCAGGGTTCAAAAATGTTCTACCGGATATTTATTTTGTTTCCGAACAGTAAATACATGTTTACGAAATCCAGGCGCGCGGTAGTGGAATCGGCTGAGCCACCTGCTATTACTGCAAAACCTGTTCAAGTGGATAAGCCAACAGTCGGGCATCATGCACCAAATCAAATCTCTGCTACCAATGATCCATTAAAATCGCAGGTAACCGTCACAACTCCCCCCATAGAAGAAAAATATCTGATCCTTCCTAAAATAGACAATTCCAGAATTTATTATATGATGGACAATACGGGAATGAAAAAGCCAGCGATAAGCAACCCCGGTAAAATAAAACTGCCCACTATTGAAGTACAAAAAATGCTATTTGTCAAAAGACGGGATTCCGTGATCATGCAGCTGCCCGGCACACAGGTCAGCAGGTTCAGCGATTCCCTGATCAAACAAACCAAAGACACGTTACTATTTGTGAATGCCGACACTTTGCAGATCAATCCTTATATCGAAAAATACAAAGAGCCCAAAGAGGTCTATAAGATATCATCTTATGTGTTTACTGCAAAAGACGGAAATGTGACCATCGCACTGGCCGATTTCAATCGTAAAAAATATTTTGTAGCGTTTTACGAGACAGACGACACCCCCGTACTTGAAGTAAAAGATATCCGCGACGCCGTGCTTATTATCGACAAAACCAATTTTGGCCACTCCGGATGGTTCAGATTTGAGCTGTACGAGGACGGAAAATTGAAAGAGAAAAATAAGCTGCTGATTCCGAGAGAATAATTTGGCTATTCCTTCACCTTCATCACCCTGAGTTCAGCAACAAATACTTCTTCAAAATGGGTTTTGATTTTTTCTTTCACTTCGCCAAGATCGATATGACGTCCCAGTTCGCGAGAAAGAGAAGTAACCTGTTTATTTCTGATGCCGCAGGGCACGATGCCATCAAAATACTGCAGATCGGTATTCACGTTAAAGGCAAATCCATGCATAGTAATCAAGCGACTGCATCGTACACCGAAGGCTGCAATTTTTCTCTCGCTGCCCGTAATGCCCGATTCTAACCAGACACCGGTTTCTCCGCTTGAACGTTCACCTTGTATACCATATTCGGCCAGCGTCCTGATGATAATTTCTTCCAGATTGCGCAAGTACTTGCCAATATCTGTTCCAAATTTTTCAAGATCCAGAATCGGATATCCGACAATCTGTTCAGGCCCGTGAAACGTGATGTCACCGCCCCGGTTTGTCTTAACAAATAGGATTCCGCGTTCCTGCATTTCCACTTCATCCAATAAAACATTTTCCTCGTGACCTGTTTTACCTAAAGTGTAAACCGGCGGATGCTCCACGAAAAGAAGGTAATTGGTGGTTGCATTTTTCTGTTGTTTCTGCTGAGCGGAATGATATCGGGTTTTGATATCCACATTCTCTTTCAGCAGTTTTTCCTGATAATCCCAGGCTTCCTGATACGCCATAATTCCAAGATCCCTGAAATAAACGGGTTGCTTTTGCATACGGCAAAATTACGGTTTAAAGCCCAAGGCCTGGTTCAAGCACGGGATCAGATACTATAAGGGGTAGCCCAGGGCATTTCTAATGCACAATTGTCGGTAAATTCGCTTCTATGCCAGATAAAATCCAGCAGTCTGCTGACGAAGGTCAGAAAAAAGCAAAGACACCCGAACCGGTGACCAGTAGAAAAGACAGTCCGGTGCAACCGGGAGATGAGGGGGAGGACTTTTCTGAGACTTTATATGAACGAATGAACCTGGTGGTCGACAAGGG
>DATCAO010000713.1:0-2998 GCA_036512575.1 Puia sp. | reverse complement strand
CTGTCGCGAGCAGGATCTTTGCCGCGCCTTTTTCTGCATCTGCGGTCCCGGTAGCACTTGCCGCGATACGTCTTTTATAATTGTCCAGTTTTTCCTGTTCAATATAAGGCGTGAGTACAGCCACAGATTTTTTCATCACCCGCGCGCTCTTGACGACCTGGGGCAGGAACATTTTTCCGCTGCCGAACAGATCGCCCACCACATTCATACCCGCCATCAGCGGACCTTCAATCACTTCCAGCGGTTTGGGATAAATCAAACGTGCTTCCTCCGTATCCGCCTCAATGAAATCAGTGATGCCGTGGATGAGCGCGTGTTTCAATCTTTCCTCCACCGAAGTGAGCCGCCAGCTTTCATCTTTCTTTTCTTCCTTTGCTTTACCCTTTACTGTGTCGGCGAAAACCAGGAGTTTTTCCGTGGCTTCATTGTTGTCGTTGTTCCTGTTCATTATCACGTCTTCGCAGAGCTGACGCAGACCGGGTTCAATGTCATCGTAAATGACCAGCTGACCGGCATTCACGATGCCCATGCTCATACCCGCTTTGATGGCATAGTATAAAAAAACACTGTGCATGGCTTCGCGCACCGTTTCATTTCCGCGGAAAGAAAAGGAAAGATTACTCACCCCGCCACTGATCTTAACCAGGGGATGCATTTTCTTTACTTCCCTGGTGGCTTCAATAAAATCAACAGCATAATTATTATGTTCTTCAAGACCGGTGGCGATCGCAAATATGTTCAGGTCGAAGATGATATCCTGCGGATCGAATCCAATCTGTTTCGTCAGAATTTCAAACGCCCGGTGGGAGATCTCCACTTTCCGTTGTCGCGTATCTGCCTGACCCTTTTCGTCAAAAGCCATAACGACTACTGCGGCGCCGAAACTTTTACAGAGGATGGCCTGATCAATAAATTTTTCTTCGCCTTCCTTTAATGAGATGGAATTGACGATGCATTTTCCCTGTACACACTTGAGTCCTGCCAGGATGATGCTGAATTTGGATGAATCGATCATGATCGGAATCTTCGCGATATCCGGCTCGCTCTGGATCAGATTCAGGAAATGGGTCATTGCTTTTTCGCCGTCCAGCAACGCGTCATCCATATTTACGTCCAGGATCTGTGCACCATTTTCCACCTGGTGACGCGCCACAGCGAGCGCCTCTTCATATTTATTTTCCCGGATCAGCCGGGCGAATTTTTTGGATCCGGTGATATTGGTTCTTTCCCCCACGTTCACAAAATTCGATTCAGGACGGATCACGAGTGGTTCGAGACCAGACAAACGAAGAAAGGGCTGAATATGATTTACTTCACTCATGTTTGATTTAGATTAAACGGCAAGTTCAACAACCGGTAGTCGTCTCGGTTGAAACTTTTTTACGTGTTCCGCAATATGACGGATATGATCCGGCGTCGTGCCGCAGCAGCCGCCTACAATGTTTACAAATCCTTCGCGTGCCCAGTCTTCCAGAAAATGCGCGGTTTCTTCCGGCTCTTCTTCATACACACCCATGGAATTCGGGAGACCTGCGTTCGGATAAGCCGAAGTATAACAGGACGCGATTTTCGAGAGCTCGGCAATATGCGGACGCATTTGTTCTGCTCCCAGGGCACAGTTTAAACCCACACTCAGTGGTTTTGCGTGCGCCACCGATGTGTAAAAAGCTTCCAGGGTTTGTCCGCTCAGTGTCCGGCCGCTGGCATCGGTGATGGTGCCACTGATCATAATGGGCAGGGCTGTTTTTTTTGTATCGCGGAAATATTTCTTTATGGCGAAAATGGCCGCCTTGGCATTCAGGGTATCAAAAATTGTTTCGATCAGAAGCAGGTCCGCACCACCATCCACCAGTCCGCTCACCTGTTCGTAATAGGCATTGGTGACCTCATCGAAAGTCACAGCCCGGAATCCCGGATTGTTCACATCAGGGGAAAGCGATAAGGTTTTATTCATCGGGCCGATTGCGCCGGCGACCCATTTTTGGTTGACGGTTGACGGTTGACGGTTGACGGATTTTTGGTTGACGGTTGACGGTTGGCGGTTGACGGATTTTTCTTGTGAAGTAAAATCATCTATTGCCTGACGTGCGATTTTTGCGGAAGCCACATTCAGTTCATAGGCCAGCGATTGCATCTGATAGTCGGCCTGAGCAATGGAGGTGCTGCTGAATGTATTCGTTTCAATAATGTCGGCACCGGCTTCGAGGTATTGTTTGTGTATTTCCTTAACAATGTCCGGACGGGTCAGGGAAAGGAGGTCGTTATTTCCTTTCACATCCGTGGGCCATTCCTTAAAACGTTTACCACGGTAATCTTCCTCTTCCAGTTTATACCGCTGAATCATCGTGCCCATCGCACCATCGATGATGAGTATGCGGGATGCCAATGCCGATTCGATATGAGACATATGCTGAAAATTTAGAAGCGGATGTTTACCTGGGATGACAACGATGAAGACTTACTGAAAACGGAAGGAAAAGTATATAGGACTTACCTGTCGTTTATTAGTTCAGTTTGCACCAATGTTGTCAGGCCGAACAATAAACAAATCTGCCTGATGAGCTGCAAATTTACATCATTTAGGACGGAAAAGCAAAAGCAAGTATGGGAGTGTGGGAGTATGGGAGTCTGACTTCCCTGTCAACCGTCAACCGTCAACGATGTGAAACATAGCTCTCCACCGGCAATCTGTTTGAAATGGACCGCGCCAGCGTCATTTCGTCGGCATATTCCAGCTCTCCGCCAAAGGAAATACCCCGGGCTATGGTGGTGACTTTCACCGGGAAAGCGGCCAGTTTTTTCTGGATATAATATATAGTGGTATCCCCCTGAATATTGGGGCTGAGGGCGAATATGATTTCCGTAACGCCTTCTTTCTGAATTCGGTCCACCAGGGAATCGATGGCCAGCTGATCGGGACCGATCCCGTCGAGCGGCGAAATGACTCCCCCGAGCACATGATAAGTGCCGCTGAACTGCTGGGTGGTTTCTATGGCGA
>DATCAO010000712.1:0-2640 GCA_036512575.1 Puia sp. | reverse complement strand
ATCCGGTAGCGTCTATCACTAAAAAGCCAACACTGTAATTCATGCTATAGGCAAAGCCATGCCAGAAGATTGGCAGTTCAACAGCCGTTAGCAGGTTCTTAAAGACTGATATAAATGCCGTTATGCCACCCCCTTTCATAGCGCTCCACATCATTTGGTTGTATTCCTTTTTTGTGGACGTGATGTAATGACTTCCTTTCGACCCTTTATGTTCGGCTATCTGATAGGCAACATAACCAAGGGATTGGGAAAGGAATGCACGGATACTGTTTTTGGTATTTTCATTTCTCACGAGCATTTTAAAAAATGAAATCAATCGATCGGAATTGATCTGGGAATTGCCGTCGAGTATGTCGGTGATCAGTTCAATCCGGTTGAGTTTGTGATTCAGGATGAGCAAAAGATAGGTTTGATGAATACTGGTGCCACTGTTGGAGTGATTCAGGCGTATATACTCGATGGATTCCATGCCCTGCCTGGTAAGTGTATACAATCTTTCGCTGACTTCTAAACGCGTAGCCTCATCTGCTGATTCAAAACATTTTTCCAGTTTCCTGACCTGCGTGGTCTGGTTAAGAAAAGGATTTTCATCTATATCCTGGCTTGCCAAATGACGGCACACTTCTTTTTCCAATCCGAGACTGGCCACCTGGAAACTGAGAATTTTCAGAGATTGCATCAGTTGCAGCAGGAAATGTTTATCGTCTGCAGAAAAGACAAGACCGATGGATTCAAAAAAAACTTTCCACATTTCGTGGGGAATAGCGCCTACCCAGACATAATCATCCGCACGGTAAAAAATACCCGACACGACATAAAGAAAATCGTTTTCATTCTGAAGTGCAGGAATGAGTTTGTGCCGCAGCCTTCCCAAAAATTCAGGCCAGAAACCATTCGCGAGCGGGATTCCGCTTTCCGTTAGTGCAGAAGACAGGTCGGTTCCGGCTATTTGGGAAATAAAGGCATTTTGTACATTGGACAGGAGTATCGGATAATTTTCCATCTGGTTCAGGAGCATCTGCAGGTTTTTTGCAGGATCTCTTTGGCCTTTCGAAGGACGGATCACAGAAAAAAAAGATATGAGAAAATCCAGTCCTGCTTTTTTATCCCTCACATGTATCACCGTACTGCGCCGGGTTACCGAATCAATGAAATCTCCGGGTCTTTTTTTGCGGGAATGGATCAGGGGCATAAGTGCGTGGTTGGTGCCTAATATACAAAGCTTAGGCCACGAATTGACCGCAGAGCATTACTTTGTCAATACAATTATTCCCAAAACGGTAAGGCAGGTAAGCCAACGAAGGAACCGGCTCAGTTAAAATCAGGTTTGCCAGTTTGCCCGGCCTGATGCTACCCAGAACATCACCAAGGCCCATGGCGTATGCGCCGTTAACAGTAGCCGCATTCAGCGCTTCCTCCGGCCCCATCTTCATCTGTATACAGGCCATCGAGATAACAGTATTCATATTCCCTGATGGTGAAGAGCCCGGATTATAGTCGGATGCGAGGGCGAGCGCCGCACCGGCCTCCAACAACTTTCTGGCGGGTGGATAAGACATTCGCAGGAAAAAAGCAGCCGTGGGCAGCAGCGTACAAAATCCTTTCCATCCGGAATAACGCAGCAGTTCTACGTCTTCCGGGTTCATGGTTTCCAGGTGATCCATTGAAAGCGCATCCATTTTTATTCCCATAGTTATTCCACCTATCGAATGAAGCTGGTTCACGTGAAGTTTTGGCCGCAACCCATATTGTTGTCCGGCACTTAAAATGGATTCCGTCTCTCCCGCACTGAAAAAACCTTTTTCGCAAAACACATCGATATAATCAGCTAGTTTGTCCCGCGCGATTACCGGAAGCATTTCCTCAACGATCATTTTAATGTAGGCCAAATGATTTTCCCGGTATAACAGCGGATACGTATGTGCTCCAAGGAAGGTGGATCTGATCTGCAGCGGAGATGCATCTTTCAGTTTCCTGATCACCCGCAGCATTTTCAATTCATTTTCTACCGTTAATCCATAACCGCTTTTTATTTCGATGGCTCCTGTTCCCAGTTTTGCCACTTCCTCCAGCCTCTGCCAGGACAACCGGAAAAGCTCATCTTCCGAAATGGAATCCATTTGACGAACCGTACTCAGGATGCCACCTCCCCTCGCGTTGATCTGGGCATAGTCCAATCCGCGGATTTTATCTACAAATTCCATTTCACGACTTCCGGCAAATACCAGGTGGGTATGACTGTCGCACCAGGCGGGCAACACCAGGCGGCCGCTGCAATTGATTTGTTCTTCCGGCAGGTTGGGTATTTCCTTTTCCAGATTATCCATTGTACCAAAAGAAGCGATTTCTTTTCCTTCAGTGATCAGCCAGGCATTTTCCAGGCAGGGGAGCTCAGCCATTTCCTTTCCATAAAGAGGGGCGTCGTCCTTGCGAACATTTACCAGCTGCCGGATATTCCTGAGAAGTTTCGTTGACATCAGAGTTGAAAATCTTCTTTTGTTTTTTGTGCCAGCGGATACCCGGCGTCTGCATGACGAATCACACCAAGTCCCGGATCATTTCGCAGAACCCGGGAGAGTCTCACAGCTGCTTCGTCGGTGCCATCGGCCACAATCACCATACCGGCGTGGATACTATAGC
>DATCAO010000711.1:0-4778 GCA_036512575.1 Puia sp. | reverse complement strand
AAAAGAGGTCAGAACGTCCTGACGGGGAATGGAATGCCATTATTATTTGTAGCTTTGTGCTTATTTGATTGATTCATGTTTACCAATAACCGGTACTTTAAAAATCTGACCAGGGTTTGCCTGATCGGGGTTTATGTGTCGTTTTACATGGTGCAATTAAATGTGCATTTTGGGAAGATACCTGAAGTATCTTTTTTTACAGGTGACTTTATTTCACAGCAATCAGATCAAGGCAATCATCAGCTTCTAAACAAGGATAAACATAAGGATTCTAAGGCCGTCAGTTTCAGGCTGAACAAAAGATTCCACCCGTCACATCTGTTTACTGCGCCTGAAGTGCTGCAGAATTTGATTGCATACAGTTTCCATATTGAGACTGAGCTTTTGAATGATACACAACCCCTGACAAGCTTCTCTTTTAATTCCCCCTCTTTGCGGGGCCCTCCTGCGATTGTTTAATGGTTCATTAAACAATTATTTCATCTAATTACTACATATGTTCAATTTCCCGGGAGGGAAGCGGATCGTTAATTCCATTCTTTTAATGGCGTTGTCTTCCGCTTCCGTTTATTCACAAAAACCTTTTCTGTCCCTGTCTGCACTCAATGACAGCGCGGATCACTATCTGCCGCGGCTGCTGGAAAAAAGAGCGCTGGTTAACAGTGCTGTTGCTTCGGTTACTGAAGCGAGACATGAGTTTCTTCCGGCTGTCCGCTTTAACGACCAGGTGAATCTCGGTTCTGATAATTCCATTGCAGGTAGTTATTTTCCTTATGGTATTGTTCCATCCACTTCGTCGGGAGTGCGTGCTGCCAACGATTACCAGGCCTCTTCAGGTAATCTGGCCATTCTATATGGCGAATACGACCTGTTCGATTTTGGTTATAAGAATGCCCGCATTGAATATGCAAGGTCCGGTCAGGCCCTTTCACAATCTGACCTTCAGCGGGAAATGTATATTCTGCACGGCCGTATTTGCAAAGCTTACTTTAATCTGGTGATCAGTGAAGCGCGAATGGCCATAGAGCAGGAAACCGTCAAACGATACGATACGATCTTTACTATAATCCATGCACTCACGACAAGCGGTATTAAACCAGGTTCAGATTCTTCTCTTGCTAAAGCAGAATTGTCCAAGAGCCGGATTACGTATAATCAGCTCAACGAGCTGGCCAGGAATTACCGGGAGGAAATTTCCTACCTCACGGGTGTGCCTGCCAAGGCGATCCTGCCCGATACCGTGCTGATGATTATTGGTAAAAAGAAAAATATTCTGAATACTTCAGCCGATACAACCACCAATCCACTGATTGATTATTATGCCAGTCTGAGTAAACTCTATACAGCTAACGAGCGGATGATTTCCAAAAGTTACCTTCCGAAAATCTACCTCACTGCCGCATCCTGGGCCCGTGGTTCGAGCATTGTATATGATGATCAGTATCAATCCGTCGCCAACGGATTCGGATACCAGCGTTTCAATTACCTGGCCGGCGTTTCTTTTCAATATGATCTTTTTAACGGTGTTCATAAAAAGGATCGCCTGAAAACATTTGGATTTGAAAAAGAGGCAGCCGATTTGGAACTCAGACAGCAGCAGGTTAGTCTGGCTTCGGCTACCCGTCAGGCACAGAACAGTATCGACATCACAGAAAAAAATCTCCTGGAGCTGCCCATTCAATATCAGGCAGCGGTCGATACCTATAATCAGAAAATTGCCCAGTACAAAGCCGGTATCATTACACTGATCGATCTGACCAATGCGGCTTTTGTTCTTGACCGGTCGCTCAATGACTATGCAGAGACTAGAGGTAACTGGTATCTGGCCCAGTTGGATAAAGCCCTGGCTACCGGTCAGCTTGCCGGATTTATTCAATCCATTCAATAACTCCATTCAATTATTCAAGATATGGTACGTTTCGCTTTACGAAGGCCCATCACCATCCTGGTGTTTTTTCTGGCCATCCTTCTTTTTTCGGTGATGGCGATCCGAACGATCCCCATCGATATATTTCCCAAACTCAATTTGCCGACCATTTATGTAATCGAGCAATATGGGGGCATGTCGGCCCAGCAGATGGAAGGATTTTTTGCCACCCGCATGCAGGATCAATTTCTCTACATCAACGGGATCAAAAATGTGGAAAGTAAAAACATCCAGGGTCTTTCACTCATCAAACTCAGTTTCTACGAATCTACCGATATGGCTGAAGCGTCGGCGCAGGTAGCCCTGCAGGTAAACCGCACGATGGCATTTTTTCCTCCGGGTGCCCTGCCACCGCAGGTAATCCGTTTTGATGCTTCTTCTTTGCCTGTCGGTGAATTGGTGTTTAGCAGCAGGACCAGTTCACTTAAGGAAATATTTGATCTGGCGCTGACCCGGGTGCGTCCCTTATTCGCAACCGTGCCGGGTATGTCTTCCGCTCCTCCTTTTGGTTCCAATGCAAGAACGGTGGTGATCAACGTAACACCCGAAAAATTAAAAGCCTATAATTTGTCGGCGGATGAAGTAGTAGATGCGCTGATAAAAAATAATTCCATTTCACCTGCTGGTAATCTGCGTGTTGACTCTACGATGTTTATTACTACCATCAATTCACTGGAATCTACAGTAGAAAAATTTGAGGATATTCCGATAAAGAGCAATTGGAGCAGCAATGTATTCATCCGTGATATCGGATCTGTATCTGATGGCGCAGATATTACAGTCGACTTTGCGCTGGTAAATGGCAAACGCTCTGTATATATTCCTGTTGTCAAAACAGCGGATGCTTCCACCTGGGACGTGGTACAGACCCTCCGGAGTAAGTTACCCGAAATGAAAAGCCTCCTGCCGGATGATGTAAACATTAGTTATGAATTTGATCAGTCCATTTTTGTAATCAATGCAGCGAAGAGCCTGATGACCGAAGGCATACTTGGCGCCATACTCACAGGTTTGATGGTGCTTTTGTTCCTGCGCGACTGGCGAAGCAGTCTGGTCGTAGTCATTACCATTCCGATAGCCGTTATGGGCGCTGTGTTCTTTTTGAAATTGGCCGGGCAAACCGTTAATATTATGACGCTGAGCGGTCTCGCACTCGCCATCGGAATCCTGGTAGATCAGGCCACGGTAACGATTGAAAACATTCACCAGCACCTGGAGATGGGTAAGCCTAAAAAGCAGGCCATTGAAGATGCCTGTAAGGAAATATCTTTTCCATTGGTGCTGATCCTTCTCTGTATCCTCGCCGTGTTCGCTCCGGCTTTTATCATGACAGGTGTACCGAAGGCCATGTTCCTTCCGCTGTCCCTGTCGATCGCTTTCGCTATGATTATTTCCTTTGTAGCTGCACAAACCCTGGTACCTGTGATTTCTGTCTGGTTGCTGAAAGCGGAAAAATTTCAATACCATCATTCCGGCGTGCATGCTCATGCAGGGCTCGCCCTTAATGAAGACGAGATTGCTGAAGTGGGTGAGCACAATTTGCAGGAGACCCGGCATAAAGAAGAGAATGGTCTTTTTCAAAGAATGAAAAGCGGTCTGGGCAGTAGATTGCAAAAATGGATGCCTTACAGAAAATTCATTGTTGGTATGTACCTGATTTTCATTTTGGGAGCTGCAGGATTTTGCTTTGTACATATCGGGAAGGATCTTCTTCCTAAAACCAATAATGGGCAACTGCAATTACGCCTTAGAGAGCCACAGGGAACGAGACTGGAAGTAACTGAGCGACTCACGAAGAACGTGTTAAATATCATCGATACCATCGTGGATCATCATGTTGCCATTTCTTCAGCCTATGTAGGCATTGTGCCAAGCAGTTTCGGTGCGAGTAACCTGTATGTATTTAACAGCGGTACCCAGGAAGCTGTTATACAAATCAATCTGGATGAAGACTACAAAGTAAAAATGGAGGAATTAAAGGAATCGATCCGTAATCGTCTTTCAAATCAATATCCCGGATTGCACATATCGTTTGAGCCCATGGAGCTCACTGAAAAAATCATGGCACAGGGCGCATCTACACCCATCGAAGTACGCGTGGCCGGGAAGAATATGGCTGATATAAAAAATTATGCCCATGCGCTCACTGAAAAACTAAGGCAAATTTCTTTTTTGCGCGATGTGCAGATTGCCCAGCCATTGAATATGCCCACCATTCAGATACATATCGACCGGAGCCGCCTGGCACTTATGGGACTTTCGCTCGATAATGTTGCGAAAAGTGTTACTGACGTTACTTCTTCCAGCCGATTTACCAATAAAAATCTATGGCTGGATACAAAAAATGCTTACACCTATCAGACACAGGTGGAGGTGCCGGAATATAATATGAATTCTATCGAACAGTTGCAATCGGTTCCGGTGGTGAAAGGACAAATGCGCCCCGTGCTCTCTGATATTGCAGAAATTACGACTGACAGTCTCCCGGGCGAGTATGATCGCAGCGGTCCCCGTCGTTTTGTTACCGTCAGTGCGAATATTTATCATAAGGACCTCGGCTCCGCGACTGTTGCCGTAGAGGAGGCCATTGGGAAGATGGGAAAACCACCTTTGGGGCTTGTCACTGAAGTCAGGGGCATGTCCTCTCTGTTGACTGAAACCCTGCAGTCATTGCAGAATGGATTATTAACCGCAATTGTTGTGATTTTACTTTTACTGGCTGCTAACTATCAATCCTTCGGACTTGCCATCACAGTTTTATCTACTGTTCCGGCTGTCATCCTTGGCGCCCTGCTGATGTTGCTGGCTACGGGTTCAACACTAAACCTGCAATCCTATATGGGCATCATTA
>DATCAO010000710.1:0-6147 GCA_036512575.1 Puia sp. | reverse complement strand
TGACTACTTCGTTTTTATTTTCGATCAGGAGTTTGAGCAGCATGGCTTCTTTTTTACTGAGGCGGATGCGCTCGTTTTTTTTGTTGGTGGCTTCCAGGGCCCTGAAAAAAATGGTGTTTTTGCCGAAAACATATTTATCCGAAACTGTATTTCGTTCCTGTAGTTTTTTATTTTTTTCAATCAGCTTTTGTACCCTTAAGAGGAGTTCTTCCAGATTGAAAGGTTTGTTCAGATAATCGTCAGCCCCTTTTTTTAAACCCAGTACGCGGTCGGCGCTGCTGTTGCGTGCACTCAGTATGAGAATCGGTATCGGATTTTGCTGGATGCGGATGGTTTCTGCAATACTGATGCCGTCAACACCGGGCAGCATCACGTCCAGGATAACGAGGTCGAAATATTCATCATTTAATGCTTTTAACGCCTGGTTGCCGTCATACGCCGAACTGACCTGGTAATTTTCCAACTCAAGGTTGAGACGAAGGGCGTCGTGCAGGTTTTCCTCATCTTCTACAAGCAGGATGGATTTACGTGTGGTTTCCGTCATGATGTCAATACATTAAAACGGACCGTAAAAATGCTTCCTTTCGGAATATTGTCTGAAACCCCAAGATGCATTTTATGATCCTGTGTTATTCTCCGGCATAAATATAACCCGAGGCCGGTGCCTTGTGTCGTTCGGGTATTTTCATTCCCGACCCGGTAGAATTTCTGAAAAATCCGTTTATGTTCTTTTTTGGCTATGCCATGTCCTTCATCCCTCACTTCCAGAATACCCTGGTCTTCCTCTTTTCTTAAAACGACATGGATGGGGCTGCCGGGTGGCGAATATTTTATCGCGTTCTCAATCAGGTTATTTACCAGGATTCCTACAAGCAGGGGATCGCCGGTAATAAATAATCCGGGTTCGAGGTTACCATTCAGGACCCGGTTTGGAAACCGGCCTGAATATTCTTTTACGGAATCAGCGACGATCTGTGAAAAATCAAGATCCTCCTGGTTAAACAGGTATGAACCGCCTTCAAGTTGCGCGGAGACCAATATATTTCCGGTGAGTGTATTCAGGCGGTTGATTTCCTGCAGGGAAGACCTGATGATCTTTTCTTTTTTTGTTTCATCCAGGTTATGTTTTTGGAGGGTCTCCATATTGAGGCGGGTTATGGAAATCGGCGTTTTCAATTCATGGGTAATGGCCATCATGAAATTCTGCTGCTGACGCTGAACCATGATCTGTCGTATCACAGCACTGCGAAGAAATACGGCGCCTGCCAGAATGACTAATATAAACACAAGACCTTCACTTTTATAGGCTTTGGCCAACCGCTGACGGTCACCATTAATTTTCTCCAGGTGGGAGATGTAAGAAGGGTCGTCTTTAGCAAGCAATTCTATCCTGTATGTGGACATTTGGTTGTTCTGCTTATTAAGAGCGATATACCACCAGATCAGCGCCGCCAGCACATAGATCAGCAATAACCAGCATATAACGATCGCCCGGTTACCCCATGCATATTTATCGAGATGTATCGCCATAATGCTTAAAGCTTAACGCAGAAGGCTTAACGCTAAACGCCTAACGCTTAAAGCTGAAGGCATAATGCCTAAGGCTCAAAGCAGAACGCATAACGTTATTTGTTGGTGATCAGTAATTGCTGTGTAAACATATTTTCTAATTCCCACATGATCATTTCCACCTTTCATTTCCACCTTCTCTCTTTTCCACAGTTCCACATTTACCACATGGATTACTCTACCCGCTCCACTCTCAATCCGGCACTTAAAACCGACTTCAATGGATCCTCACGCATGAGTTGTTCAAGCGTAATATGATAGGTTCCTGCTTTCCGGAATCGGGTTTTCGGCTGAATGAGCAACCGGGCATCATAAATATCATCCATTGCGGTTCCGATCCATCCTTTGCCATTGGTGGCGAGTTGGAGGTCATAGTCTCCCGTTCGGCCCTGGCCGCCTCCGGGTTCTTTTACCATGGCCCGGATGTAGATATTATTAAAATGATAAGCGTCGGTGTGCCTTAACACGATGTACATATTATACAGGGAACTGGTATCGGAAATTTCAAATGCAATATCCGGTTTTACAGATGATGGCCATTCCTGGTTATGGAACAACAGGTTTTTTTCAAATACGCCGGTCGACCAGTTGCAGGAAGCCAACACAAAACATCCGGCCAGGATGAGCAGGGGAAATTTGCCACCCTGCATTTTTATACAATGAAACGGTAAAAAATTGAACCGGGTAAAGTTCTTGAACATGAATATACAATTGGTTATTTGCTTTAAGCCTTAGGCTTTAAGCGTTAAGCTTTACAACACATTCAGGATTTGTTCTTTGGCTTTTTCCAGCTCATCTTTCATGAGCACCACACATCGCTGGATTTTGACATCGTAGGCTTTAGAGCCCGTCGTATTGACTTCCCGGCCCACTTCCTGAAGGATGAAAGAAAGTTTCTTTCCTTTACTGTCTTCAGGATCCGCCAGCACTTCTTTAAAATAATCACAGTGATTTTTTAACCTGACCATCTCTTCACTGATATCGATTTTTTCCAGGTAATAGATCATTTCCTGTTCAAGGCGGTTGGAATCGTAGTTCTCTTTGCCTATTTGTTCATTCAGTAGTTTTTCCAGTCCCTCACGGATTTTCAACTTACGGAGGGGCTGTAATTTCAGTATTTCTTCCTGCTGATGGCTTATATTTTCAATGCGGTGCACCAGGTCTTCTTCCAGCACTTTTCCCTCATTGAGCCTGTGTTGATTCAGGTTCTCGATCGCCAGGTCAATTACTTTTACGAATTGCAGCCATTCTTCCCTGCTCAGTGTATCTCCGGTTGGAGTGATCACTTCGGGAAGTTTTAGCAGGGTGCTCAGTATATTGGAAGGATCCTGGTTCAGCTGGCGGGACAGATCAGCCAGTGTTTCATAATAAGCTTTGGCAAGATCTGTATTGATGCTCACAGGTTTTGCATTACCGGTCTGTTTCAGGCTAACCGTACAATCCAGGGAGCCGCGCCCGAGTTTTTCTGAAAGGATTTTACGGATATCAAATTCATAGGGTTTTAGAAATCCGGGAAGTTTTAACTGGAGCTCAAATTGTTTTCCATTGAGCGATTTTACATCTACCAGAAAGGTTTTGTCGCCCACCGTTTCTTCAGCCCTGCCAAAACCCGTCATCGATTTAACCATGTTATCCTGTTTGTGACCGAAAGGTAATAAATTATAGCTGCGCGTGCAGGCCGAGCTTACCATACACTTCATTTTGAATCATGTCGATCATATCACCGGGCAACATGCCATCCAGTGTTAAGCCTGCAAGCCGGTAACGAATCAGGCGCAGGGTCGGAAACCCGACAGCAGCAGTCATACGGCGAACCTGTCGGTTCTTCCCTTCAGTAATCACCAGTTTGATCCAGCTCGTCGGTATATGCTGCCTGAAACGTATGGGAGGATTTCTCTCGGGTATGTTCACAGTTTCCGGAATCCGGGATGCCTTGGCGGATTGTGTGCGAAAGGGTTTCCCGTCGATGTTAATCGTAATTCCGGAAGACAGATTTTGCAGGGCTTCATTGCTGATCAGCCCTTCTACCTGAACCCGGTATTCGCGTTCATGTGCAAAACTGGGATGGAGCAGGCGGTGATTGAGAGATTTGTCATTTGTTAACAAAAGCAATCCCTCACTGTCATAATCCAGGCGCCCGACCGGATAAACATCCACAGGAACCTCAAAAAAGTCCTTCAGGCAAGGCCCGCCATTTTCCGGTGTAAACTGCGAAAGCACCTGGAATGGTTTGTATATGATGAAATATTTAAACAATGGCTTTCACTGAAACAGCGATGAATAAAGGGTTTGAAAAGAATTTACAAAATAAAACGGAAAATAAAAAGCCTCGCTGGCGGCGAGACTTTTACTATTTGGATGGGTTAGTAAGTACAGGGACATAAAATTCCCTACACAATATTAGAAATAATTTTGTCGATCTGGAAAAATTTTCCAAGAAATTTTATACACAATTTTTTTTAGGGTGTGGAAAAGCATCTTTAGTGTAGGTTTGGGCAAAATTAGCACAATGAAGTTTCCTTCACCCGTGTCGTTAACATGGCTTTCAGAATTCCTGGATGCAAAGCTTGTTGGGAATGCCGGTGCCTCCGCAACCGGTATCAATGAAATTCATAAAGTGGAAAAAGGCGACTTGGTTTTTGTTGATCATCCCAAGTACTACCAGAAATGTCTGGATTCAGCTGCAAGTTTTATCATAATCAATCAACCCGTGGATTGCCCGCCCGGAAAAGCCCTGTTAATCGTTGAGCAACCTTTTGAAGCGTATCAGAAAATCGTGAGGCAATTCAGGCCCTTTGAAGGCGCAGTTCAAGCCATTAGTCCGAATGCCCGCATTGGGGAAACGACTTATCTGTATCCGGGTGTATTTGTCGGCAGTCATGTGCAGATTGGAGAACGTTGCGTAATTCATCCGAACGTGGTGATCATGGATCATTGTGTAATCGGGAATGATGTCGTTATTCAGGCTTCCACCGTGATCGGGTCCGACGCTTTTTACTACAATACAAACAAGAACAGGGAGTCTTGGTATAAAAGGATGCTGAGCTGCGGCAGGGTGGTGATTGAAGATGAAGTGGAGATTGGCGCAGGCTGTAACATCGACCGGGGTGTAAGCGGTGATACGGTTATTGGCAAAGGCTCGAAACTGGACAATATGATTCATATCGGTCACGATACCATATTGGGTAAGAACTGCCTGTTGGCTGCGCAGGTGGGTGTTGCCGGTGCAGTGGAAATCGGTAATGGTGTTATTCTCTGGGGACAGGTTGGGGTAAGTAAAACACTTTCAATCGGCGACAATACGATCGTGCTTGCGCAAAGCGGTGTTCCCTATTCGCTGGAGGCGAATAAAATTTATTTCGGGTCGCCTGCTGAAGAAGCTTCCGTCAAAAAAAGGGAACTGGTATGGATCAAACGGATTCCCGAACTATGGCAGAAGATGATGGATCGAAGTGAGAACTCTGGACTGTAGGCCAAGTCACTTCTTAACGTGGTGAATGTGGAACTGTGGATATGTGATAAGGTGGAAATTGAATGCGAAAATGAAAATAAGGTAATTAGAAAATTGATGATTCATTTCCACATTATCATTAATCATTTCATTCTCACATTTCCACATTTTCCACAGTTCCACCTTCGCCACGTTATAAAAATGTAGTTATTCCGGATTGTAGTCGTATGGAACCAATTCGGCTATTTTTTTCCACGCCCAATATCCCATATTGGTGATTTCGGATTGTTCAAAAAAATAACCATTCTCTTCAATAGAAAATCCGGAAGGCATTTCCAACGCGGATACTTCCACTTTGGCATTCAGCGGAAAATGGTTTTGCATCAGGTATTTTCTGTCAGGCACCTGGCCACTATAACTTACCCGGATGCGACCCTTGATATTGATATCCACGATGCCGCTGTCCAGGGAATATATCATGGAATCATATGGGTTTTCCAAATGCGTTCCCTGATCTGATTCCGGCGAATTGAGGGTTTCGATTTCAAATCCTTCATCCCTCAGGGTACTGTCGTACCAGCTCCGCATAAAATGCAGGCGTGACCCGATATAGGTGCGATACCTGTTTCTGGACCATTCCTGCTGCTGATCCGGTGTGCCTGTCAGGTTTTCAAAAAGAGGATACCCGGTGTAACTGCTGACATGGGTATTGTAATCATTTACGAATGAATCCAGCTGGTAGCGGATTTTATATCCCAGCGCCTGGTTGATGATCACGATTTCTTCCTTTGCCTTCACTTTAAGCTTGTTCCTTTTCTTATAAAAATAAAAGTTGATCACATCTTTGTTTTCTATCGTACACTGTGCCGCATTCGAAGTTGTGCCAATGAAATTATCCAGGAAAAACTGGCCGTATTTGTTCCAGCCGTCAGCGACCAGTGCAGATCCGGTTACCGATACTTCACCCAGACTCTTACTCTGTTCTTTCATCCGGATCGTCAGGGAATCTTTGTCTTTTGTTGAATTGCTCACGCGTAAAACCTGGGTTTCGTAACCGGTATAAGAGACGACCAGATCATATCCGCCGTTGCTCAACCGAAGGCCGAACTGACCTTCCGCATTGGAAA
>DATCAO010000709.1:0-3933 GCA_036512575.1 Puia sp. | reverse complement strand
GGTCGCATTGAAACATTGAGAACATTCGGCCTGATCGCCGTATTTATTCTTCTGATCGCCTGCATTAATTTCATGAATCTTTCTACAGCCAGAAGTGAAAAACGTGCAAAAGAAGTGGGCATTCGCAAGGTATCGGGTGCGATGAAAAAATCCCTGATCGGTCAGTTTCTTGGAGAGTCTGTCCTGATGGCTTTTATCGCGGGCATCTTTGCCCTGATCATTGTTCAGCTCAGTCTGCCTGCATTTAATCAACTGACGCAGAAACAACTTGCCCTCGACTTTACAAACCTTTGGTTCTGGATATCTGCCCTTGGTTTTGTCGTCTTCACCGGATTACTGGCCGGAAGTTACCCGGCTTTTTACCTATCGGCATTCAAACCGGTTTCCGTTTTAAAGGGCAGTTTCAAAAAAATAAATACCCTGATCACACCCAGGAAAGTGCTGGTTGTTCTTCAGTTTAGTTTCGCGATTGTACTGATCATTTCCACCATCATTGTAAGGCAACAAATTCAATATGCCCAACAGCGAAAAACAGGATACGATAAAAAAAACCTGATCTATCTTTTCCTTGAAGGAGACATGGTGAAAAATTACGATCTGATCAAAAACGATTTAATCAATTCGGGAACCGCAGTTTCCCTGAGCAGGACTTTTTCACCGATGACGCGGGTTTTTAGTTCCGGATTCAGTTTAACCTGGCCAGGCAAATCACCCAACACCAAGATCGATTTTAATCGTTCGGCTACGGATGGCAACCTGGTAAAAACAGCGGGATTGAAACTGATCCAGGGAAGGGATATCGATATTCAAAATTACCCGACTGATTCTACAGCCTGCCTGATCAATGAGTCGGCAGCTAAAGTCATGGGATTCAAGAATCCGGTGGGCCAGACTATTACCGATGATCCTACAACATGGCATATCGTAGGCGTGTTCAAAGATTTTATTCTTGAATCTCCCTATCAACCGATAAAACCAATGATGTTTAAAGGACCAAAAGATGCGATGAACTTCATAAATATTAAATTGAACGGAGAGAGATCTACGGAACAGAACCTGGCAAAGGCCGCACAAATATTTAAAACCTACAATCCTGAATATCCTTTTGAATATTTTTTCGTGGATGAGGAATATGCCAGGAAATTTGAAGACGAACGACTTACAGCAAAATTAGCAGGGATTTTTTCCGGCTTGACCATTTTTATTTCCTGCCTGGGACTATTTGGCTTAGCTGCATTCATGGCAGAGAGCCGGGTGAAAGAGATCGGTGTGAGAAAAGTATTAGGTGCATCCATAACTAATATTACGATGCTCCTTTCCAGGGATTTCGTAAAACTGGTTATTACGGCTGTCATTATAGCAACTCCTGTAGCCTGGTGGCTGGGCAGTCAGTGGTTAACGAAATTTGACTACCGCATATCGATCAGTGCCTGGGTTTTCATAATCGCCGGACTCTTGGCCATCCTGATCGCATTAATTACTGTCAGTTATCAATCCATCAAAGCAGCCAGGGCGAATCCGGTTACCAACCTTCGCTCGGAGTGAGCTTCGGCTGGCGAAGAGAATTTCAGGACGGAATGATGAGATTTTCGGATGTATTCACAATGCTTTATACTGTTGCTTAAAAGTAAACAGCGGAATAGCTACGGACTTGTGACTGCCGTCGGCATAAGTAAATAAGAAAAGTACATGGTCATAATCTAAAAACTTCTGGAATATGTCGATGGGTTCGCCGGTTTTTTCGTCAGACAAATAACCTTCCAGTATTCTCGCTGTACAGGTTTCTCCCTTGCAAGCTTCGAAAGCTATTCGCCTGGTACTCTTTTTTTCCAGCTCCATTTTCGACATGCCGTCAGGGGTCTTGATCGTATTGGCAAAGGCGATAAAAATACCATTGGCCTGGACGATATTGCTTGGGATGATCACGGAAATCCATTCGGGTCTTTCCCCACCCTTATTTTTGGCGACCGTCAGTGTCAGATATTCTGCTGAGTCCTGCCCTTCGCGGGTATAAGGTACATCCAGGAACATGAGGGCGCCCTTGACTGATTTTTGAAGGTCCCAGGTAAAAGCCCTGACAGCTGCATTTGCCAGCAATTTTGCACTATCTGCAGACTGGGAAAATGAATGAGCAGAAATCAATATAGTTAGGACCAACGCAACAACTTTTCGCATGTTCGATGCCGTGATTTTTACTGATTGGAAGTAAATGCCTTCATGATCGCATACATATATTCCAGTCCGTCGTAGAATTCCTTCACCCCGATGCGTTCATCCTTGCCATGGGCGCGGTTGTCGTTCACGTCGATGGAAACACCGGAGATACCATAAGTCGGTATGCCGCCGCCGCGCAGGTAAATGCCATCCGATGCGCCCACATCCATTACTGTAATTACGGGAATACCTGGCCAGAGTTTTTCGGTAACCTTTTCAACCGTCTGCATGAAAGCTGCATTATAGGGAGAGGGCGGATTCTTCAATAATCCATCCATTACATGCACCACGATCTGGCTGTCTGCCAGCATATCATGGATGTCTTTCAACACTTCGGCCTGCGGAATGCCCGGCAAAATGCGACAATTGCAAATCGCTTTCGCTGACTGGGGAAGTGCATTCACCGCGTGACCCGCTTCCAGCATGGTGGCCACACAGGTGCTCCGCATCAGCGCATTATAATATGGGGAGGCGCAAAGTCTTTTGACGGCTTCGGGATCCGGCGTATTTTGTGAAACGGATTTCATGTCTGCTGCCAGCTGACCGCTTTCGAAAGAAGACATTTTATTAAAATACGATTTTGTGATCTCACTGAACAACACCGGGAATTCGTAAGCCTGCATTTTCAGGAGTCCTGCAGCCAGTCGGTAAATGGCATTTTCCTTACCGGGCAGGGATCCATGTCCCCCCGGATTTTTTACTTCCAGCATCAGATTCAGCACGCCTTTCTCAGCGAGTTGTACGGTTCGGTTGATCCGTTTCCCATTTTTTTCCTGGGGATCTCCCGCATCCATATTGATACAATATTCAGCATCAATGAGCCCGCGTTGATTCCTGACCAACCATTCCACGCCATTGTATTCTCCGCGTCCTTCTTCCTCTGCGGTCAATGCAAGTATCAGGTCCCGGTCAGGTACATAACCTTGTTTCTTCATCCGGATAAAATTGGCCACGAGGATGGCCGAGCCATCTTTGATATCCGAAGTGCCGCGACCATAGAACCATCCATCCTGTTCTGTCAATATAAAGGGATCCATGGACCAGTCGGATCTGCGTGCCTCTACCACATCGAGGTGGCTCAACATGAGGAGCGGCGGGTGTTTGCCGGAACCATGTAGTCGCACAACCAGGTTGCGGTTTTTCAATTCCGGACCTACGATCTGGATATCTTTTTCTGCATATCCCGCTTCGATCAGTCTTTTGGCCATGGCCTCGCAGGCAATTGTGGTGTTGCCGGTAGAATGTACCGTGGGGATCTCGATCAGCTCCTTAAAAATACTGCGCGCCAGGGCCTGGTCGGGTGTAAGGGCTTTTGATTGCCCGTAACTGAATTGAATGAAGAACAGGAATAGAAATAAAAAAAGCGGAATGCATTTCGCGGGAAACTTTACCATGCGGGGTCGATTAATTGTTGAGGATTCGGGGTGAATCCCTTCAATTTAGCAATAATTCCCGGACACGATCAAAAATTGAATCAATCCATATTCAAATTATAATATTCATGGATTTGATCGGGGTGGAAGTCTTCTGCCCGGGTATTGTCCATGTGCAGGGTCTTCCACTCTGCCGTCGGATAAATAAAGAAGGGCTCTTTCCCTGCAGATACTTTAACCGGCAATCTGAAATCGGTCACATCTGCCTTCCATTGATAACGAACATCGAGCCCGTTGCCGGATGGTTTGAAAGAAAGATTCAGCGTGGGTATATTCGGATATTTTA
>DATCAO010000708.1:0-12873 GCA_036512575.1 Puia sp. | reverse complement strand
TCTAATATACGGTATTCAACACGGTACCGTTACCTGATGATACCGGAAATTGGGGCATGGGCTGGATAATGCTCAAAAAAAATGAGGCTTATAAACCCTGTACCGTTTGCTGATTCTTTCCTTTTGCCGGCTGAATGATTTTATATAACTTCATTCTACAACGATCGCAGCTGTATACAGCTGCTTTTTCTATTTTTACAAGTCAAATGGATATTATGGATCCCCAGGGTTTATTGGATATTTACACAGGGCATCCGGGATTTTGGGATGAGATGCGGATGGGTTCAGAATTTCGTGAACCCTACCGGAATGTGGTGCATGCACTTAAGCTACTGGATGTTCAAAGCCTGCAGCAGAAAGAGAAACTGGCCAGCGAATTGTTTATGAACCAGGGCATCACGTTTACCGTCTATAATGATGATGCAGGCATTGAAAGGATATTTCCCTTCGACATCATTCCCCGCGTACTTACAGGCGACGAGTGGAAGACCATCGAAGATGGTCTCAAGCAAAGACTCAAGGCACTCAATCTTTTCCTTAAGGATATCTATTCTGAACAACAGATTGTTCATGACAAAATCATTCCGGCTGAACTCATTGCTTCATGCCCGCATTATATGCGCGAAGTGGCCGGCATCCAGGTTGCGCACGACATTTATATTCACATCTCGGGCATCGACCTGATCCGTGGCGACAATGGTGTTTTCTATGTTCTGGAAGATAACCTCCGCACACCTTCAGGAGTTTCCTATATGCTGGAGAACCGGGAAATCACCAAACGACTATTTCCTGAACTGGTGGCGAGTTCCCGTATACGAAGGGTTAGTAATTATCCGTTGTTGCTACATGAGATCCTCCTTTCCCTGTCACCGGAACAGATCTCTAATCCCAATGTGGCGTTATTGACACCGGGCATTTATAATTCCGCTTATTACGAACATACTTTTCTGGCGCGCCAGATGGGCATTCCCCTGGTCGAAGGTCGTGACCTTGTGGTGGACAATCATAAAGTATACATGAAAACCACGCAGGGTCTGGAACAGGTGCATGTCATCTACCGAAGGGTAGACGATGATTTTCTCGATCCCCTGATTTTCAGACCGGACAGCGCACTCGGCGTACCCGGACTGATGGCTGCCTACCGTAAGGGTACGGTAGCCATTGTAAATGCAGTTGGGAACGGGGTGGCCGATGACAAAGCCATTTATGCTTTTGTTCCGGCCATGATCCGTTATTACCTGAATGAAGAGCCGTTGTTGCCCAATGTGGAAACTTATGAGATGAGTAATCCGGATACCAGGCAATATGTATTCGATAACCTCAGCAGGATGGTGATCAAAAGAACAAATCAGTCCGGAGGATACGGCATGGTGATGGGAAATAAAGTGACAGAAGAGGAATGGGCTAAGGCCAAAAAAGAAATTGAATCGGATCCCAGGAGTTTCATCGCGCAGCCCATTATCAATTTGTCGACTGCCCCCTGTTTTATTGATGGAAAATTTGAGGGGAGACATGTGGATCTTCGGCCTTATGCTCTGTGCGGACCTTCCGGTATACAGATCGTACCGGGCGGCTTAACCCGGGTGGCGCTGAGAAAAGGATCGCTGATTGTTAACTCTTCGCAGGGAGGCGGCAGTAAAGATACCTGGGTTATCGATTAATTGGAAGTCGTTAAATTGGAACAACCATGTTAAGCAGGATTGCAGACTCGCTGTTTTGGCTGAATCGCTATATGGAAAGAGCGGACGGTATGTTGCGACTGGCTGCCACACACTATATTTTTTCGTTGGACAAAGACGCGATCCGTTCGATGACCTGGATGCCGGTGATGGAGATTTTTACTGAATCCGAAGAAGACTATCTGAAATCAATAGAGAATAATACAGAAGCCTGTCTCAAACGCCTGCTGATTGATACTACGAATACCAATTGCCTGAAGACCCTGGTAAACCGTGCTAGGGAAAATGCGCGTGGTGCCCAGGATCATATTACCAAGGAGGTTTGGGAAGAAGTCAATCAAATGTACCATCTCGTTAACCAGCCCTCGCTTCAGCAAAAAATTGATTCGTTCCTGAGCCTTGAAGTCATGGAACCCTTCATTAAACATACCGTGATGTATGCCGGCATTACCGATATCACGATGCCACGCGGTACGGGCTGGTGTTTTATGAATCTTGGAAAATATATTGAACGCTGTCTCCAAACCATTGCGTTCGCTGAAAAACAACTGGAGCTCACGAATTTCCGCGAAGCGGATACCAACGACCTGCTGCAATGGAAATACCTGCTGTTCAGTTTGTCAGGATATGAGTTGCATGTTAAAACCTATCGAAGTTCCAATCACAATTATAATGTACTTCACCAGGTACTGATCAACGAAAACTTCCCTCGTTCTGTTATGTATTCCCTGCAAAGGATAGAACATTACCTGAATAAAGTAATCGGTAATAATATCAGCGAAGAAAGATCAGCCCTGCTTCGCTGTTTCGGAAGACTGTTCAGCAAAGTGCGGTATATGGAGCTGGATTCCCTGAACAAGGAAACGGTCCCTGTTTTCTTTGAAGATATAAAAACCGACCTGGTGGATTTTAACCAGAAAGTAGTTCAGCATTTCTTCTCCTATTCCTAAGTTCAAATCATGCCTCTTTTCAGGATTCAGCACAATACAAAATATTCATACGACCGGCTGATTCAGGAAAGCATCAATGAAATCAGGATTTTCCCAATTGAATCACCCGATCAACATGTTTTGGAACAGGATCTGGTGATTACCGGTAATCCGGAAGTTCAGGTTTTTTTTGATTACTGGGGAAATAAAACCGGCACGTTCAATCTGCTGGCCCCGCATCGGGAGCTGATTATAAACAGTCGATTGCTGGTGCAAACACCGGAGAGCGCTGACCTCCGTATTAATTTTCTCAGTAGTTTTTCTGAATTACCTGCCGAAGCAGCCAGGAATTTAAAAATGCTTGAGTTATCCAATCCCGATCCGATACGTTCCCAATCGCAGATACTGGAAATTGTCCAATTGCTTCGCAGGCCGGATGATGCTGTGGCGATAACTATCAACAACTGTAGTGATTATGTTTTTGAGCAATTTAAATACATACCCGGAATTACAAACATTGAAACAACCATTGATGAAATCCTTGAGAAACGAGCGGGGGTTTGTCAGGATTTTGCACATATTCTTTTGCAGGTATTGCGAACGATGCATATTCCCAGCCGGTATGTCAGCGGCTATATTTGTCCGCATCGTACCGGCCTGAGGGGAGAAGGCGCCACCCACGCGTGGGTAGAGGCCTGGATTCCGGGCTCCGGATGGACCGGCATTGACCCTACCAATAAAGTGTGGGTCACCAACAATCATGTGAAACTTGCTGTGGGAAGGGATTTTAAGGATTGCAGTCCGGCCAGGGGTTCATTCAAAGGGACAGCCAACCAGCACCTTTCCGTTCTCGTTTCTGTGGATTACGAAGACGGCCAGTCGGTTGAAGAAATTCATGAAGTGCAAACAGGAAAGGAACAAACTCCTGTCGATTCACGTCATTTTTCACCCGCCGCGCAACAATAGGAATGGTTATTTATGGTTACCTTTTAAAGTTGTTAATTGTTAATTGTTAGTTGTTAGTTGTAGACGGATCTTACTAGAGTAGTTTTTTTGCGAATTGACTCAACATCGTTAATAGCTAACAACTAACAACCAACAACTAGTATGAAAATCTTCCTGTCCCTCTTTCTTCTTGCTTTTTCATTGGGATGTTTTTCTCAGTCGCGGATTGAGCTGGTGAACTCAGATACGCCGCGCGTATTCGGTCCCGGGATCATTTCAGACGGATTTTCAAACAGGGATATGGCGCTTTCTCCCGACGGCAATGATTTATATTATACCCTGCAATGGTCGTACGGTCTTTTTTCGGTGATCCTGCATTCGGAAAAAATAAACGGAGTATGGGCGAAGCCGGAGACTGCCTGGTTTTCCGGCCGCTTCAATGATTTGGAACCGGCCTTTTCTCCAGACGGTCAAAAACTTTTTTTCACTTCCAGCCGGCCTTTGCAGAGTGGCGACAGTGTTAAAGATTATGATATTTGGTATGTGCAGCGAAAGGGAGGCAGCTGGGACGGCCCGTTTAACGCTGGCACTGCGATCAATACCACAAATGATGAATTCTATCCTTCGCTGGCTAAAAACGGGAACATGTATTTTACCCGCGACAACGGAGACACGAAGGATGATATTTTTATGGCGGCTTTTAAAAATGGAAAGTATGAAGAGCCTGTCAGGCTGCCTGATGCCGTGAATTCGAAAGGCTATGATTTTAATGCCTTTGTTGACCCCGACGAAAACTTTATTATTTTTTCGTCTTATAAAAGAGTTGATGACATCGGTGGCGGGGATCTGTATTATAGTCTGCGCGGGAATGGCAACTGGCAGCCAGCATTGCATTTCGGAAAAGAAATTAATTCTGCTGCGCTCGACTATTCACCCTTTGTATCAGGAGATAAACGATATTTTTTCTTTTCGAGTAAAAGAATTCTCCTGAAGTTTCCTTTTACGGAACCCAGAACAGCAGCACAAATAAGAGAAGTGCTCGGTTCATATGGAAATGGGAATGACGATATCTACATCATGAATTTCAAGGTTCTCGAAAAATTGATGAAATAGTATACAAACAATGGGGAACGACATATTGTTATAACTTCAAATTTAATGGAATAACAGATGTCGAAAATGGTATTCAAATCAATAGATCCCTATACGCAGAAATTGCTGGCCGAATATCCCATTATGGAAGATGATCAGCTGGAAAAGGTCATCAACATGGCAGCACAGGCATTCCGAAAGTGGAAATATTTTTCCTTTCGCCAACGGGCAGTCGTGTTACAGCAGGTTGCAACGATCTTACGGCGCGATCTGGAAACGCTGTCAACGCTCATCAGCCGCGAAATGGGGAAAGTAATTGGAGAGGCCCGGGGGGAAGTGGAGAAATGTGCAGTTACCGCGGAATACTATGCCAACCACAGTAGCGATTTTTTAATGGATGAAACACTGGATGCCGGGTTCAACAAAAGTTTTGTAACCTATCAGCCTATTGGTGTCGTGCTGGGAATTATGCCATGGAATTTTCCCTTCTGGCAGGTTTTTCGATATGTGTCACCGACCCTCATGGCAGGTAATACGACACTATTAAAACACGCGCCCAATGTTTGTGGTTGTGCTATTGCTTTAGAGAAGATATTTTTGGAAGCAGGTGCACCCGAAGGCGTTTTTGCCTGTGTTATAATCGACACGCCGTCAGTTGAGAAAATTCTTTCTTCGGATACCGTGCAGGGCGTAACGCTGACCGGCAGTGAAAAAGCGGGATCTTCGGTGGCGTCTCTGGCGGGCCGGTATATTAAAAAATCGGTGATGGAACTAGGTGGGTCGGATGCTCTGATTCTCCTTCCGGATGCGGATATGCAAACCGCGGTTTCTGTTGCATTGCAGTCGCGCATGCTGAACGCGGGCCAATCCTGCATTGGCGCCAAACGGTTTATCGTATTGCATGAAGCGATGCCGGAATTCGTGCAGGAATTTTTAATGCAATTGAAAACGCTCAAACAAGGAGATCCTTTTGACAAAAACAATACGACAGGTCCGATGGCGAGGCCTGATCTGGTGGATTCATTAAATAAACAATTGGTTAATTCAGTAAAAATGGGAGCGAAACTTGAATTCGGAGGAGAAGTGAATGGCTGCAATTTCAAACCTGCTCTTTTGTTGAACGTGCGGAAAGGAATGCCTGCATTTGAAGAAGAAACTTTCGGACCCATGGCCGCCGTGATTACAGCCAAAAACGAAACAGATGCCATCCGACTCGCCAACGATTCGCGTTATGGTTTGGCAGGTAGTGTATGGACAAAAGATGTGGACAAAGGCATTGCGATTGCCAGGCAAATGGATACGGGTGCCGTTTTTATTAATACACTCGTGAAATCAGATCCGCGCCTGCCGTTCGGTGGTGTAAAAAAATCAGGGTATGGAAGAGAGTTGGGTCGTCACGGTATTTTTGAATTTGTGAATGTCAAAACCATTGTTGCACAATCATAAAAAAATCAACATATTGAATCAGTTATTTCCTCAATAGATGCCGGGAATTAAACATTTAACTCTGGACTTGTACAATTTCCATTTGTCGCCGAAAACTTCCCCCATGTAAGATTCCTCTTTTGAAATTTTCATCATAAGGCAAATAACAAGGAGTAATATGCCCAGGTATCCTTTCAATAATCCCAGACTCATACTGCATCCGCAGAACGCAAACAAAAAACCTGTGTAAATGGGATTCCTTGTTATACGATAAGGCCCGGATTGCACCAATTCATGATTTTCTTTAATAGTGATCCGTCCGCTCCAATTAGATCCCAGCCAGATCCGGGCAGTCAGAGCAAACAGTAAACCTCCGGCACAAAGGATCAACCCGGCAATTTTCCAGGATTCGGCCTGGGGAAGAACAGCCTGGTTTAAAAAAGACGTATTTAAATATCCAGAAAATAAAAGACTGAAAGCTATTAATACACAGAGTATATAAACTGCCCTTTGCCCACCTGACTCGCGTTTAATGGCTTTTTTGACTGAAATGGCCGATGCAAGCCAGTATAATGCCAAGGCCAGCCACAACATTTTTTCTGTCATTATAATATTCATGGAATAATGTTGGGCGATATAACCGGGAAATACTTTCTTATTTGTGAAAGCCCGGCATCAAATGTGCTGGAACTACAAATTTGAACACCGGGATGAGTATAAAAAGGAGAAGCACCAAGTCTTTTTCGGTATTTCCTAGCTTTCGCTTTTAATACTTACTGACCCGATGCTCCCTTGGGTTGTTTCAATCCTATTTCAGAATTACCTTATTTCAGATCTCCGCTTCCCAACTGAGTTACTTCCTTCTTTTGACAGATTTCCGTTTCTCAATTACAGATCTAAGATACGATTCCCGATTACCTGTTTCCAAATTATTACCCATTTGGTTTTGCACGGCTTTCGCACAAAGTTATCCACCTTTTTACTTTGATATACCGTTCAGGAATTCAGATATGTTTTCAAGGTCATTTAGTTGACTGATAAGGTTTTATTTAACAAGCGCGTGAAATCTTTTCAGATCGGCCAAATCGGCCGGGGTGAATAAATCGTTATTGTCGTACTTAATTTTCAGGAATAAAACTCTTTTGTGGTTTGGATACCGGGTCAAAATTTCAGTAATCATCAGGGCAATGGACTCTTCTTTCTCAAAAAGGGGTTTTATTTCCGGTAATTCAGATTTATACCTTGTGGGCATCTTCTTGATGATCGCTTCGATTGCCGCCAGTTTGCCGGGCGGAAGGTTTTCTATTTTAGAAGCTTTTCCATAGAGACCCTGCAATTGTTTTTTACTAAGTGATCCCCTTTGCTGATACTGTTTATACAAACTGATGATGAATGAAGAAAGGGGATAGGCAAGTATGCATTGCTCCAAAACCTCATTGACCATATCGAGCTTGTCCTTTAACGGTTGCATATCGATGAAATGACGCAAATCTAGTGCAAGTCTCTTTATTGGGTTGATATCTGGATATCCGACCCATGTTCTGGTCGCTTGGAGCCAGCCAATTTATCATTTTATTAGTATTAAGAAGACAGAACATGGTTTTACGGTTAAATAGAATCCTTTATAATAATTAATGTCCTACTTTTAATACCCGGGTCACCTGAAACGTTTGTAGTTCCACCCTGTCCCTGCACACATTTCCGGATAATATAATGCACTATTGAAACCAGGAATCCGTCTTAAAATTCACTCAGCAACTTGATGAATTCATGCAGGCTTCATTAAATATCAGACAGAAGATATCTAATGAGTCAAGCTTAAATCTTATTCTTCAATAAATACAAAATAAACACCATGACCATCCGAAAACAGCGGGTATTTCAGTTTTCCAAAATAGCCCAGGCGCTATTTTTAATTTTAATCAGTTTATCAGCGAGTGCACAGACCAAACAACCCAATATTGTCGTGATCATGGGAGATGATATTGGCATCTGGAACATAGGCGCTTACAGCCGGGGCATGATGGCCGGCCGGACGCCAAACCTGGACAGGCTGGCCAAAGGCGGAATGCTGTTCACCGATTACTATGCTGAAGCCAGTTGTACAGCAGGAAGGGCAAATTTTATTACGGGTGAGCTACCCATTCGTACAGGTATGACTACAGTCGGACAAGCAGGTTCGAAGATTGGTATGCCGGACGCGGCGCCGACCATCGCGACTGCGCTTAAGTCTATGGGATATGCTACCGGTCAGTTTGGCAAAAACCATCTGGGTGATCTTAATCAGTTCCTGCCAACCGTCCATGGTTTCGATGAATTTTTCGGATACCTCTATCACCTCGATGCTATGGAGGATCCTGCCCACAAAAACTATCCTCAGAATCTGGTAAATGTGACCGGACCCAGAAACATGGTTCATTCATGGGCTACAAATACCGATGATCCCACCGTACAACCTCGCTGGGGTAAGATCGGAAAACAAAGGATCGAAGATGCCGGAACCCTGTATCCAAAACGGATGGAAACAGTGGATGATGAAATCCTCGACCTGGCTCTGAAATTCACGGACAAAGCAATATCTGACAAGAAGCCCTTCTTTCTCTGGCTCAATCCAACCCGCATGCATGTCGTAACCCATCTTTCTGAGAAGTATGAGAATATGCGGAATTCCGATAATGGCTGGTCAATCGAAGAAGCAGGAATGGCCCAGCTGGATGATATTGTTGGATCTGTAATGAAATATCTGAAGGACAAAGGTCTGGACGACAATACAATCATTATGTTCACCACAGACAATGGTACAGAAAATTTTACCTGGCCTGATGGTGGTGAAACACCTTTTGCAGGTGGAAAGGGTACGGCCCTCGAAGGCGGTTTTCGTTGCCCGGCTATACTCAGCTGGCCTGGTAAAGTGCCTGCCGATGTGGTTGAGAACGGAATCTTCTCCGGTTTGGATTGGTTCCCGACTTTTGTTGCTGCAGCAGGTAATCCCAACATCGCCTCAGAATTATTAAAGGGAAAACAACTGGGAGATAAAACATACAAGGTTCACCTCGACGGTTACAATCAAATGGATCTGATCACCGGTAAAGCGTCTTCAGCCCGGCATGAAATATTCTATTTCACGGAAGGAACCCTGAGTGCCGTTCGTATAAATGATTATAAATACAGGTTCACGGATCAGCCCAATGGATGGTTGGGAGCAACAGTAAAAGTAGACTGGCCTGTCCTGGTTAACTTAAGATTGGACCCTTTCGAAAGAATGGGAATGTATAATGGAAAAGATAACGGATCGATTGCCTATTACAACTGGTTTGCTTATGAATTCTGGCGTTTTATTTTCGTCCAGCAGGAAGTAGGCAAATATGCCCAGACTTTTATCGAATATCCGCCAATGCAGGAAGGTGCGAGCTTCAATTTATCTGCATTAAAAGCAGAATTGGAGAAGAGAATGCAGGAAGCGAAAAGTGGATCTGGCAATTAGAGTTAGAAAACGGCCACTTCTAAAGGTGAGTCCTCTAAAACCTTACGAATTGTAGTTAGGATCGAAGCCTTATCATGCGAATGATAAGGCTTTTTTGATATACAGATTTGGCAGTTTCGTCGCATTTACTTTTTTATATATGCCCGGACATTTACATTTAATAAGTATTTGTCGCATTACACCTGCCAGAATTCCTGGTAATCCGAACCGTCATTTTTCTGAACCAAGCGATTCTTATCATTTTAACTTTTCCGACATGAATATTGATTGCTACCAACGCTCCTCACTTTTTCGCCTGTTTGGTCTTTTCCTGGTTAGTGGATGCCTTCTAACGATTTCCTGTAAACAACAATCACTGGAGCCGGAATTTAATCCTGCAGATACGATTAAACCTGACGATAACCGGTTCACTCCTGTAACGCTTACAGCGGAGGGTGCGCTTGACGAGCCGATGAATTTTGAAGTATTAAAAGACGGAAGGGTTTATATCAATGAACGCAAGGGAGATCTGAAAGTATTTAATCCCATAGACAAATCGGTAAGTCTAGTGGGTTCCATCCCGGTGAACACTAAATATACCAGCAAAGAAGGTGTCGTATCCGAAGCAGAGGAAGGATTTATCGGATTTACGGTGGATCCCCATTTTGAAGAAAACCATTGGGCGTATTTGTACTACGCGCACCCGACCATCAGCAAACATGTATTGTCCCGCTGGGAAATAATAAATGATAAACTGATGCCTGGTTCTGAAAAGATTGTACTTGAGATTCCAACACAACGCGAGGTCTGCTGCCATACGGGTGGGGGCATGACCTGGGACCAGGCCGGCGATCTCTACCTGGCAGTGGGAAACAATACCGGTAATGTAGCCGAAAAATCTCAGACCGATGAACGTCCTGACAGAAAAAACTGGGACGACCAGCGGGGTTCCGGAAATACGAATGACCTGCGTGGTAAAATATTACGAATTCATCCGGAAAAAGATGGCAGTTACAGCATTCCGGATGGAAATCTTTTCGCAAAGGGCACACCGAAAACGCGGCCTGAGATTTATATCATGGGAGACCGCAATCCCTGGCGTCCATCTGTCGATAGTAAAACAGGCTGGCTCTACTGGGGCGAAGTGGGTCCTGATGCCAACGAGGACACGAAAACCACGCGCATGGGAATGGATGAATTCAACCAGGCCCGCGGTCCTGGTTTTTTCGGATGGCCGTATTTTATCGGGGAAAATGTGGCATATCCCATGTATAATTATTTGAATGATTCAGTTTCACCGGGGAAAGATCCGGCTAAGCCTACGAATTTTTCTGTCAATAACACCGGCCTCACCGATCTCCCACCGGCCCAGCCGGCTTTTATTTCTTATCCCTACCGCAATTCTGAAAAATTTCCCCTCGTGGGTTCTGGTGGACGCTGTGCCGTTGGTGGTCCCGTTTTTCATCGATCCAATTTCCGTGGGGCAAAACGACCTTTTCCCGGGTATTACGAAGGGAAATGGATCGTTGCTGATCTCTCGCGTGGGTGGATCATGGCCATCAGCATGAAAGAAAACGGGGACTATAAATCCATGGAAAAATTCCTGCAGGCCTATCAGCCTATTGAACCCATCGATATTAAATTCGGTCCCAATGGGGATCTCTATGTGCTGGAATACGGAAGTAACTGGTTCCGGAAAAGCGATAACTCGAAACTGGTGAGTATTGAATACAATTCCGGCAACCGGACACCTGTTGTGCATGCATCGGCCGCAGTAAGTGGAGGAGTAGTTCCCCTGACTGTTCAGCTTTCTTCAAAGGGAACAAAAGACTTTGATGGTGATTCACTGAAATATGAATGGGTGGTTACCTCAGCGGGCAAATCATCGCTCACTTATAAGGAAGCCAACCCTTCTGCTGTAATAAATCAATCGGGTGAATACCTGGCTACACTAACGGTCACGGACCCCCAGGGTGCAAAGAATAACCAATCCGTCAGGATCGTCGCGGGCAATACACCGCCCGAAATAGGGATGAGTATTTCGGGAAACCAAACTTTCTTTTTCCCCGGTAAACCGTTTTCTTATGATATCAGGGTTATGGACAAAGAGGACGGTACCATCGACCCCCGTCAGGTTTCAGCCAGTATAGATTACACATCTGAAGGATTCGATTTTGCTGAACTGATCCAGGGGCAACGCAGTGTGGATGCGTCCACTAAATATGCCGTCGCACTAGCAATGATCAATAAAGTGGATTGTAACAACTGTCATCACCTGGATACCAAATCTGTCGGACCGATGTTCACCGAGATTGCTGAGAAATATAAGGCTAAGCAAAGTTGGGCAATGGACTCACTTCCGAGAAAGATACGCTCCGGAGGCAGTGGCGTTTGGGGAACGGTCAACATGCCTGCCCATCCGTCCATATCACTCAATGATGCACGCACCATAGTAAATTATATTCTGAACTGCAACCAGAAAACGATCAGGACCCTACCCTTGAAAGGAAGTTACACACCGAAAATTCCGGCTGGAGACAATGGAAAGGGAAGCCTGGTTATCCGTGCGGCATATACAGATAAGGGTGCGAAGGACGCAGGACTGCTCACAACAGAAGAACTGAAAATATTACGCAGCCACCAGTTGAGTCCGGGCGCAGCTGATGTCATCAGCAATGCAGAGATTAGTCTGCAGACTATGTTTGCCGTTTCGCTCAATATTATACCTAAGACCAATGGGTATATTGGATATAAGCAAATCGATTTCACCGGAATTCAGGAAATCGAGATCAGTGCTTCCGCGTTTCCCTCTATGGGCTTTGCCGGAGGCAGGATTGAAATCAGGTTGGATAAACCGGATGGCGATTTGCTGGGGCAGGCAGATATTACCGCCAAAAATCCTTCTTATATGGCAGCAGACTCGGCGCAAAATGCAGGTGGTGCGAAAGCCAAACGCGTTAAGGCGGTTGTGTCGGCAAAGAAACCGGCGAAAGCTCCAAGGAAAATCCCCGACGATTTCAATCCCTTTGCCAGCGCGGGAATCAAAACAGATATCAAACCCATTAACGGTTTACATGATATATACTTTGTATTTAGAAATGAAAAAGCCAATCCGGATGCGCAGCTGATGTCTGTATCGAATATTCAGTTCAATGAACACAAATAGCCTTAGCCAGGTCAGAAATAAAATAGTCATGAATTTATATTAAATCAAACACCATGTACAACAGGAGAAAATTTTTCACCAATGCCGGTGCCTTAGCTTTTGGAGGTATGGTATTTTCCGGTAAGGGATATACATCATTACTTGACAATTATGCCCTGCACCCCCTGGGTTTGC